>CAZFKF010000787.1:0-3529 GCA_964518805.1 uncultured Planctomycetaceae bacterium
CCGTATGTCGTCCCCTCCCCCGACATGAGCCGGGCCAAGATCGATCGCGAAGACGACCTCTACCTGCACGCGATCCCCTACATGCAGTTCCCGCTCTTGCTGGCCGGCCGTCCGTTCACCGGACAGCGGGCCGTGATCCCCGGCATCGACTACCCGCCCGAGAGCCAATGCTTCTGGACCCGGCATTGCCGCGAGATTTGGAAGCACTACCAGGCGCACCCCAACGGGCCGCACAGCTACAATTGGTGGGACTCGTCGCCGGGCCGGCCCGAGGCCCGCCCGACCCATCGGAAATGGCTCAGTCGCTATCTCCCGCTGGTCGACGAGGGGACGTGGGCATGGCTGGAGATTGGCGACTCGACCCTCTGGACCGCGCCACTGCCTGCGGACGTCGTGGCCTCGGTGTTCGCCAACCGCGATTTCCACCTCGTTCTTGCCAACTACGGTGCGATGCCGGCACAGGTCCGCACCGTCGATCCATATGTCCCCGTCGGCGACCGCCAGCGCCCAGCGCAGAAGGAATGGCATCTCGAAGGGCGCTCGCTCCAGATCCTCAAACGCGCATGAGCAACGATTCCCAGAACGCGGTTCGTGGCATTGCGGGAGTGTGATTGGCAAGGAGAGGGGCGCTGGCTCGAGCGGCTCCTCGCCTCGAACCTGTAAGAATCAGCCCGTGGAAGTAGATCCCAAATGACTTGCCGCAGCGCAAAGCTCGCCGGCTTGGCGACGATGGTCATCCTGGCATCCGAGTGCATCTCCAGCCCGCATGTTGTCGGCCAGAATCGCGAGTCCGCCTCGAGCTGGACCACGATCGAAACGGTGGAATCGCTTTGGGACGGATGTGATCCCCGGGCCCTGCCGCTTGAAACAGAAGTGGTTCGAGCGTGGGACGAAGGCGAGGTCCACCTCGAAGCGGTCTACTTCACTGGCGAGGTCTTCGAAGGAGCGAAGACTCGCGTCTTCGGCTACCTCGGGCGGCCAAAGCGTATGGCGGGCAAGGTCCCGGGAATCCTGCATATCCACGGCGGTGGGCAGACCGCAAACCTCGACTGGCCGCGTTTTTGGGCCCGCCGCGGCTATGTCTGCCTGAGTTTCGACTTCTGCGGCAACACGAACTTGCCGACGCTAGGCCCCGAATACCGGCGCGAGCGTTACACGCTCTGGGGTAAGGTGCCGGCCGATATGATGAAAGTCGGCGGGGGAACGCAGATGGAGCCGTCACCGCGCTACAACCCCTGGTTCCATTGGACCATGGCGGCGCGACGTGGACTGACGCTTCTGGAGCAGCAGCCGGACGTGGATTCCGAGAAGCTCGGAATCTTTGGCATCTCGGTTGGGGGTACTCTCTCGTGGATCGTGGCGGGCGTCGACCGCCGCGTCAAGGCGGCTGCGCCGATCTACGGTTGTGGGTGGGAGTCGTACCCGTTCCCACCTCAGCCCGAAGCGGCTCCCGATCGAAACAAACGGTTGTGGCGCGCCTTGATCTGCCCAGAGGCGCATGCGCCTCGCATCACCTGTCCTGTGTTGCTTCTCAGCGCCACGAATGACGGCCACGGCAAAATGGACTTGGCGTTCAGGACGCTCGACCTGCTCCGTTCACCGCCGCGCAGCCAGGTGTTCTCCGTCAACTACGACCACCACGTGGAACCGGCCGAGGCAAAATCGCTTCCGCTGTGGATGGATGTCCACCTCAAAGGCCGGGGCGGGCCTTGGCCCAAGACGCCTGTCCTGGCGATCACCGGCCCTGGCGTGCCGGAAATCCATCTGAGGCCGGACCAGGCTGACAGGGTCAAGCGCGTCGACCTCTACTATTGCCTCAACAACGACTGGCCCATGAGCCGCTTCTGGCGAACCGTCCCCGAGGTTCGGCGTGTCCGTGACGCTTTCGTCGGCCGCGCACCCTTCCAATCGGCCGGTGATGTGTTGTTCGTGTTTGGCAACGTGACCTATGAGACGGGGATCCGGATCAGTTCGCGATTGCTCCGGAAGCCCGCCGCGGAAATCGAGGGCGCGAGATCCACGCTGGCGCGGCAGAGACTGATTGACGCGATGGACACCGCCGTCGACTGGAACTGGGTGCCGGCCTACACCGACCCCAATCAAGAGGACGCAACCTTCTTCTCTGCCTGGAACGGCGGCGATGGGCAGCGAGGCTTCACTCTCGATCGGAAGATGTTCGATCACCGAGGGAAAATGCATTACTACTTCGGCACGCGGAAGATCGGCGACCCCCAATTTCGTGGCGAAGATCGACAAGTGCTGCTTATCGATTGCCTGGCAGAACACCTTCCGGAGAGTCTGAAGGTGCGACTGTTGTGGCGGACGCCGGCAACGTACGGCGATTACTACGAGGCCGAGGCCGGATTTGCCAGGAACGACTCCGCCGCAAGAACGACCGGCGGAACGTGGATTCCCCTCCGCTTTGAGCGAGCGCAGCTCGTCGACAAGGACGGCAAGTCGCTGCCCGACTGGAAGCATGTCGAGCAGTTCATTCTGATTGGCGCGAACCCTCCCGGGAAACCGCCGGTGTTCAAACGACTGCGATGGGGAACGTGATGTTGCGTCGATTTCTGTCGAGTCAGGGGCCTGACTGGCTCGCGACGTCGATGGCTCGAATCGTTCGGCAGGCGTCCGATTCTTGACGTCCGATCCGGCCTCCGCGAGAATGCTCGCAGTGCAGCAACGGCGCGGGCAATCGTTCTTTGGTGAAGGCGACTGGAGATGGCACGGCAGATCAGCCTCATTCTCGTATTGTGCTTCGTCGCGGCGTCCTTTCAGGCCGCCGGCACCCAGGCCGCAGAGCAACCCGTTCCGCCTGAGCGGCCAAATATCCTATGGCTGGTCAGCGAAGACAACGGCACGTTGCTGGGCTGCTACGGCGATCGTCTGGCGCGTACGCCGACGATCGACCGGCTGGCCCGCGAGGGAGTGCTCTACGAGCGGTGTTTCACCCAGCCGGTATGCGCTCCGTCGCGATTCGGCCTGATCACCGGGATGCATGCCGCCAGTTGCGGCCCGGCCCAGCACATGCGAGCCAGGGGGCGCATTCCCAACTGGCTCAAGGGCTTTCCGGCATTCTTGCGGGCCGCTGGGTATTTCACGACCAACAATGCGAAGACCGACTACAACGCACCGATCCGCATCGCGGAAATGTGGAACGAGTGTGGTCGGCAAGCGCACTGGAAACACCGGCCCGACCCGCGGCAGCCATTCTTCGCCGTGTTCAACCATGAGATTACCCACGAGAGCTGCCTCTTCCCGAAAAGGGAGTTGCCACTGGACTTCCCGCCCGTCGATCCGGCCCGCGTGCGCATCCCGCCCTATCAGCCCGATACGCCCGAGATTCGTGCCGACTGGGCGCGCTACTACAACCATATCGCCCTCATGGACGGTCAGATTGCGGCGAAGCTCAAGGAACTGGCCGACGCGGGCCTGGCCGACAATACGATCGTGTTCTACTACTCCGACAACGGGGGCGTGCTGCCGCGGAGCAAGCGATTCCTGGAGGAGAGCGGCACGCACGTGCCGT
>CAZFKF010000788.1:0-3526 GCA_964518805.1 uncultured Planctomycetaceae bacterium
CTTGCCACCACCAGGAAATTCCAGGAAAATCAAGACCCAATGTGCGGAAAGTATGGTCTATTCCCTTTTCGTCTCCCTTTTTCCCTCCTCTTTTCCCTCTTCCCTCCGCATTTCCCTCGTCGTTCCCCTCAAATCCACCGCGCGCCGGCGGGGTCTTCGGTACAGTAGGCCGAGAGCACCTTGTTGATCCCGGCGGCGATGTCACGGCAATCGTCCTCCGAGTAGCACGGATCGAGCCAAATCATGATGTTGCGGTCGAAGAGGTCGTCGGCCACGGGGCAGTCGCCGCGGCGGTATTCCACGCTTCCCCCTTTTTCGCGATAGATCGGGCAGAGGAACGAACAGCCCGACTGCGTGGCGTCGGTCTTGAGCATCACGGGGAACATGTGGGAGTAGACGTGCCAGTCGGGCGGCGCCTCGGGCCCGCGGATCGAACACTCGGCCGGCCAGATGAAGTTGCCCACGCCCACCCCTTCGGCGTTCAGTGCCGCGGCGATCTTCCGGCCCAGTTCCACGCTCTGCGGGAAGAAGCGGATCGTGTAGCCGGGCTCCCCTTCCGGGTCGTTGATCTTCTGCGGCACGATTTCGCAGTAGCTCTTGAGTTGTCCGAGGATGCTCCGCCGAATCGCACTGTACTGCTTCACCAGCTCGGGCATCTTGCGGAGTTGCACCACGTCGACGGCCGCCTCCAATTCGGACATGCGGTAGTTCGTGCCGCAAAACAACTCGCCTTCGTAGCGCGGCGGGGCAAAGCGGTCGGGCCGCGTCAAGCCGCCGCATTCGGCCAGTTGACAGGCCCGCTCGAAAAGCCGATCATCGTTCGTCAACAGCAGTCCGCCTTCGCCGCCGCCGACGATCTTGTAGGCCGAAATGCTGAAGCAGCCGACGTCCCCCAACGTGCCCATCCATCGCCCCTTGTATCTGCCGCCGGGCGACTGGGCACAGTCTTCGATCACCTTGAGGCCATGCTCGCGGGCCACGGCCAGGATGGGGTCCATGTCGGGAACCGACCCCATGACGCAGGTGGGCGCCACGGCAACGGTACGCGGAGTGATCAACGGCGCGACGCGTTCCGGATCCATACCCAGCGACCGATCCACGTCGCAGAAGATCGGCACGCCTTTGGCCGCCACCACGGCCGCGGCCGTGGCGAAAAAGCCGATGGCCGGTACGATGACTTCGGTTCCCGGGCCGACGCCCGCAGCAACCATCGCCGCGTGCAGGGCCCCGGTGCCGGAACTGACCCCGAGGGCATGTTTGACCCCGAAGATCTCCCGCGCGAGTTTCTCGTAAGCCTCGCCCTTGGTGGCGGGCGGCTGTGCCGTGGCAAATCGCGACAGTGTCGGTCCAGCCCCCAGGTCTTCGTCGGAAATTGCCGAGCGGATTCTCTCCAAGGCTTCCGACGAGAACCCAAACCGCTCGGCAATGGACAGGAACTCCTCAATGCCGATCTTGGGGCGTTTCTTCCCCTGCATCTTGGGAAACGCCTTGGGACCTCCATCGATCGCCAAGGCTGCCTGTGGATTGCTGTTAGTCGCCATGTTGATGACTCTATCCTGATACAACCAAGACCATTGCGATTACACAGGAGTTCGCGGAACGAGCCTCCCGTCCTGCCGCGGATTGTACCATAACCGAGGCCGGAGTGTACTCTGGTTCGAGGCAATTACCCAGAATGCCGGGTTTCACCAGGCTTTCCATTGTGCATCCATCCTTGCATAACTGATCTTGAATTGGTCGCGTCGCCTTTCTACTATTGGCCCGCCTTTCCCGGGGGTGGTCGTCTGTGCTGCCTCAAACCCGTTCGTGGACCAACGAGATCGATTGCGTGAAAAGCCTCCTGCGAGCAACTGGGCTCTCGGCGTCTTGGGCCGCGCGGTGCGTTCTCTGGAGCGTGCTGGCGATTTCGGGAACGTGTTGGGCTGCTGAGTCACCAACGGCGCCGGCGTCGCAGTATCAAGCGTATGCTCTGAAGCACAAATCCGCCGCCGACGTGGAGAAGGTCCTCGTCGAGATGTTGGCTCGTAGCGGAGCGGACACACATGTGGTGGCCGATCCCCGAGCCAACCAAGTCCTGGTGCGCGGCCCGGCCAGCGTGCAGGACGTGGTCCGCGACTTGATCGCAAACCTCGACCGCCCCGCCGAAGCGACGGTCCGTCCCCGCCCGGACGAGAAGCCGACCGTGCGAGTCTACCCGTGTCCCGAGGGCCGCCAGAGCGAGGTCGTTGCCGAACTTCGCCGCGCCTTCGCCGCCCGCGAGGACGTGCGAGTGGCCGCGGATTCCCAGTCGGGACAGATCCTCGTCCTTGCCCCGGCCAAGGCGCACGAACAGATCGCCCGGCAGCTTGGGCTTGGTCGTTCGCAAGGGTCGGAGACGCCGAGTGAGACGAACCTCGCGCCGCGGCGGGAAGCCTCGTCGGGTCGTCTGGACCGATTCGTGATGCTGCAGCGCGTGCCGGCGGAGCGGGTGGAGACGACCTTCCGCGAACTCCTCGGGCCGCGGCTCGTTCCTTCGGGTCAAGCCGGCCAGTACCGGTTCGCCGATGCCCAAGGGCACCGCGCGGAGATCACGTTCGACGGCCCGCGCCGGCGGGTTTTGGTCTCGGGGACGGCGAACCTTGTGGGCCAGTTCGTGCGATTGACGGAGTATCTCGACACTCGCCCCGACGCGAAGGGGCGGATCATGGAAGTGTTGCCGGTGCGGAACGCCGATCCGACCAAGGTTCGGGAAGCGGTCGAGGCCTATCGGGCCGGGGCGAGTGAGACCTCGCCGCGACGGCTCACTCCGCAGGGCTCCGACGACCGCGGAACGCGCGGCACCCGGCGATCCTCGACCCATCCCGACAACAACGATCAGAGCAGTCGTTTCCCACATGCCGGCATTCAACAGGTAAGCTACCTGTTTCAACAGGGCGCAGGCGGGGCCGGGACAGGCGATGCGGGGGCCGCGGCTCCTGCGACGCCCGCGGCAGAAGCCGTGCCGGGCAAGACTCCATCGGGCGCGTCGCCCGAGCGGCCCGGCGAACCCGAGACGCGGCGCGACCGGATGCGGGAATTCGGACCCGACGTGGAGATCGAGACCCTGCCCGACCTGGAGGTGATCATCCTCCGCGGTCGCGACCGCGACGTCCAAGAGCTGCGGCGGATCATCGAGGAGATCGAGCGGCTCAGCGCCGAAACGCAACCGGTCATCGAGGTCTACCACCTCAAGCACGTGCGCGGGGAGTCGTTGAGCACGATCGTGCAGCAGGTCGAGCGGGAGTTGACTTCGGGGCGTCAGGGGCGGGTGAGCATGACGCCGCTGGTGATGCCCAACGCCCTGCTCCTCATCGGCTGGGGCGAGGCGGTCAAGGCGGCCAAGGAGTTGATCGAAAAGCTCGACCAGCCGGTCGCGCCGGAGACGCAGCAGCGAATCTTCCACCTCAAGCACGCCTCGGCGACCACGGTGGCCAGTACGATCCAGGAGTTCTTTCAGGGCCGCAGCCGCCTGGCCCCGCGGGTCCGCGTCACATCCGACCCGAGGACC
>CAZFKF010000789.1:0-3520 GCA_964518805.1 uncultured Planctomycetaceae bacterium
GGGGGCCGCGCGCAGGTCCAACCGAAGGGGACCGGGGACCAGGTCGAGGCTGTGCGTGCTGACGGCGCCCGCCGGCAATTGCAGGTAGCGGCCCGTCCGCCCGGCCGTGTACAGGATGTCGCCCTGCTCGTTGACCACGATGCAGGGCGGGGCGTATTCCTCCAGAACCATCTTCTCGAAAACCTGGCTCACGCTCGGGGATCCTCCTGGCGAGCCGGCCTCCGGCCGGCGGATGCGCGACGGGAGCCGGGAGGCGTTCCAGCCTGAAAGGGGAAACTGCACCGACGCGCGCGCCACGCCCTCCTTGCGCTGGAAGATCCTCAGCCGCTTCTCGATCGGCGCGAAGAGCTCGGGATACGCGATCACACCCTCAGCCGGTCCCAGCAGCAGGTATCCGTCCGGACGCAGGGCGTAATGAAACAGCGGCATCAACCGTGCCTGAAGATCCTCTTCGAGGTAAATCAGCAGGTTCCGGCACGAGATCAGGCTCAGCGACGAGAAAGGCGGGTCTTTGACGAGATTGTGCGGCGAGAACACGCACAGGTCGCGCAGCGTCTTGCCTGCCCGATAGCAGTTGTCCTCCCGCTTGAAGAATCGCTCCAGGCGCTCGGCCGAGACGTGCTGGACAACCCCCGCCGAGTAGCTGCCCTTGCGCGCCGCGGCAAGCATTTCCTCGTCGATGTCCGTGGCGAAGATCTGCGCCGGCCTCGTCGTGCTCGAGCGGGCTTGGTGTTCCCGAACCAGGATGGCGATCGAGTACGCCTCCTCGCCCGAGGCGCAGGCGGGCACCCAGATCCGCACCGGCGCGTCGGACGGCTCGCCCTCGAAGAGCTTGGGAATGATCTCGCGGCCCAACACCTCGAACGCGTCGGGATCGCGGAAGAAATAGCTCACGCTGATCAACAGATCCTTGAAGAGCGATTCGGCCTCGTTGGCGTCCCGTTCGAGGATCTGCAGGTATTCGCGCGCGGATTCGACGCGCCGCATGTGCATTCGGCGGGCAACGCGGCGAAGGAGCATGCCTTCCTTGTACGACGCGAAATCGTGGCCCGCGCTGCGATGCAGGAGTGCACAAATGGCGTCGAGATGGGCGGCGATCTCGTCGTGAGAACACGGCGCCTGGCTCGCTTCCTCGGGGGGCGATTGCTCGAACTCAATGGGGTCGTGGTCACCCATGGCTTGTCTCTCGACTGGCGTTAAACAATCCGGCCGTTCCGACCGGTCGCGCGGCTGCATTTCGACCCGGCGACTGGATCGTGCCCTACCCCATCCCTCTCGGGATGCCTCACCCGTCGCACTGGCCAGGGCGTTGCCAGGATACCCGAAGCGAGACGGTCCAGCAACGGCGGCTTGACAACCGGCGCAGCGAATGGAGAATTCACAAGCTGGCCGGCCTGAGTCTCCACGATTGCGGTAAACGCCGAATGCGGTTCGCCACAACAGCGGTTTTCTTGGCGCTTGCGGTGTGTTGCTGCGCTGCGATTGCCTGGGCCGGTTCGAGCCACGATGCTGGATCGGTTCCAACCGCTTCGCCCGGCGCGCATCCGCGAAACGCTGCTTCGGAGGCTGTGCCGGTTCCCCAGCCGTCGGAGAAAGCATTACGGTATTACGCGAGCGGAAACGCCTTGTGGCTCGCATCGAAGCTTGTGGGCCTGGCGATTCCCGCCTTGTTTCTCTTCACGGGCCTTTCGGCTCGCATGCAGAACCTGGCCCAGCGGATCGGCCGGAAGTGGTTCTTCATCCTTGTCGCGTACTTCGCCATTTACAGCCTGCTGGAGTACGTCCTTCAGTTTCCTCTGGCGTGGTATGCCGGCTTCGTGCGTCAGCACGCCTACGGGCTGTCGAACCAGAGTCTGGTGAAATGGCTGACCGACTCGCTCAAGCAGTTGGGCATTGCCACCGTTGTTGGATGCCTGCTCCTGTGGCTTCCGTATCTGCTGATCCAGCGGAGCCCGCGGCGCTGGTGGCTGTATTGCGGGCTGCTCGCCTTGCCGCTGCTGATCGTTGTGATGCTCGTCGAGCCAATTTGGATCGCTCCCCTCTTCAATCGCTTCGGGCCGCTAACCGACAAGCCGTTGGAGGCGCAGATCCTGGCGTTAGCCGATCGGGCGGGGATCGAGGGCGGCCGCGTTTTCGAGGTCGACAAGAGCGTCGACACCAAGACGGTTAACGCCTACGTCACCGGCTTCTGGGACACCAAACGAATCGTCCTTTGGGACACACTCCTGGCGAGACTGAATCCGGACCAGGTTCTGTTTGTCATGGCCCACGAAATGGGTCACTACGTGTTGCATCACGTACTCTGGGGCATCCTGGCCGGGTTCATCGGTTCTCTGGCGGCGCTGTACCTGGTCCATCGCCTTTCGGCGGCGGTATTCCTCACGCGCTCGGCGAAGAGGTTCGGTTTTAGTCGACTCTCCGACGTGGCTTCGCTTCCGCTGATCCTCTTGCTGGCGAATCTTGTCTCGCTCGCGTTCCTGCCCGTCGGCCTGGCTTTCAGCCGCCACTTGGAGCGCGAAGCAGACCGGTTCGCGCTGGAACTGACCCGCGACAATCACGCCGCGGCAACGGCGTTTGTGCGTTTGCAGGTCGAGAACCTCGGCAACCCGCGTCCGGGGCTGTTCTATCGTCTGTGGCGCGCCAGCCACCCGAGCCTCGGCGAGCGAATCGAGTTCGCCAACGACTACCGCCCTTGGAAAGAAGGTAGGCCGCTTCGGTACGCGCATTGGTTTGAAGGCGGTTAGGCAACCTCTGCAAGGCCCTCTCCCTGATCGTCTCCTTGGCTTCCTTTCGCAGTCGATCTCCGTGGCTGGTTCGTCGGAAGGAGATTCAGCGCCGTAATCAAGATCGAGACATAGTCCCGTCGCATGACGGGATTCGTGCTCCTCGCGGTAGGGGCCTGTGACTCGCTGAGGTTCACCATGGACCTCTTCTGAGCGAACCGTGCCCTTAGAGTCCGCCCGATTCGCCAATTCGACGGCACACCCCCTCTGTCGACGGAATCCCGTGGTCGGGTTAGGGCGATCCGGCCCCTTGTCCGGGTCGCACTAGCGCGCGACAATCGCTCTGGTGGCGCCGGGCCCATTTCGGGGCGCGCGTAGCAACGGATGGGATCGGGAGGTCAGCAGGCCATGAGACTCATACCTCTGGATGATAAGGTCGTCGTCAAACCGATCGCGCCGGAACCGCGAACTACCGGCGGAATCCTCTTGCCCGACACCGCGCAAGAGAAAGCCCAGCAAGGCCGCGTCCTCTCCGTCGGCGATGGCCACCGCTTGGCCGATGGCACCCGCGCACAGCCCCAGGTCTCGGAAGGCGATCGAATTCTGTTCCAGCGATACGCCGGGACCAATGTGGTGGTCGACGGGCAGGAGTTGCTGATCCTGAGCGAACACGACATCCTGGCTGTCGTTGCCTGAGCGCGGTTTCTTGCTCCGAGGAGATTTGCGATGAGACGGGGTGCGCTGTTGGCTTTGGGGATCTCGATGGTCGTGACTTCGGCCCGAGGTGGTTCCGGCTC
>CAZFKF010000790.1:0-3519 GCA_964518805.1 uncultured Planctomycetaceae bacterium
GAGCAGGGGCTTCCGCCTCCCGCGGCTGAGCAACCACCGCACCCGCAACTGCGAGCCAGAAGGCTACAGCGACCAGCCACAGACCCCTGATCATCGGGCGACTCCCTTACGTTAGGGGCCCCGCGAGTTTGCGGGACAGCCTGCTGAGGTGTCCCGCGACACATCCTTCCAAACCCGACTGTGTCAATCGTATACGAATCCTGAATTCCATGCAAATCTCTCGCGTCGCAAACGCCATCGAACGACGGCGCACCCGACGCTGCAACGCCCCCTGCGGTGGGTCGCAGGCCGTCGATGCGCGAGTGCCTGATTGACCGCTGGGGTTTTCGTACGCATACTGTGGGGGGAGGAGCCGCTTCTATGAGCACCGCGAACGGGTTCGACCGCCAGACTCAGCAGTGCCGCGAGGAGCTTGACGCACTGCACCGAGAGTTTGCCAAACGTGTTGTCGGGCAAGGCGATGCGATTGGACTTCTGCTCACGGCCGTTGTGGCCGGAGGACACGTCCTCGTGGAGGGACTGCCCGGTACCGGCAAAACGCTCTTGGCCCGTACCTTGGCCGGCGCCGTCGACCTGACCTTCCAGCGAATCCAATGCACGGCAGATCTCGTTCCTGCCGACATCATCGGGACTTACGTCGTTATGGAGAGCCCGCAGGGCCGGCGGACTTTTGAGTTTCAGAAAGGGCCGCTGTTTGCCAACCTGGTTCTGGCCGACCACATCAACCGGGCGCCGCCGCGCACGCAGTCGGCCTTGCTCCAGGCCATGGAGGAGGAATCGATCACGGTCTCGACCGAATCGTTCCCCCTTCCGCGACCCTATTTCATCGTTGCCACCCAGAATCCACAGGAAAGCGATGGGGCCTATCCGCTGCCCGATGCCCAGGTCGATCGGTTTCTGTTCAAGGTGATCCTCAGGCCTCCCACGGCCGGGCAGATGGAGACGATCCTCGAACGCATGGTGGACGATCCCTGCGTCCCAGACACAAGGTCGTCGGCGCCGAACGGATTCTCGCCATGGGGCAGTTGGCCCGACGGCTGCCGATGCAGCAGGACGTGCGCCGGCGCGTGGTCTCGCTGGTTGCCGCGACCCAGCCGCAGAACGACGATGCGCCGCCGCCGGTGCGTCGGTATGTACGCTTTGGCAGCGGCCCGCGCGGGGCTCAGGCCCTGGTGTTGGCCGCCAAGGCCCACGCCCTCGTCGCCGGACGAAGCGAGGCGACCCACGAGGACGTCACGGCCGTGGTCCTTCCCGCCCTTCGACACCGGCTGGTGCTCAATTACGACGCCGCTGCGGAACAGGTCGATCCGGATGCGGTCCTTGCCCAAGTCCTTCAGAAGCTTGCGCCGCGATGAGCCTGTTGGAAACCTCTTTTGCGAAGCGCATCGAAAGTCTTGCGTACACCCCTTTGCGCTACTTTGGTGCGATGGCGACGCACGGCGTTGCCGTTCCGCCCGATGAAGCGGACTACCGCGACTACGTGCCGGGCGACGACTACCGCGCGATCGACTGGCATGTCTGCGCCCGGCACGACGAGTTGATTTCACGCCCTGCGCCGGCGCCCCAAGAACGATGCGTGTACCTGCTCGTGGATTGCACGCAGAGCATGACGACCGGCCGGCCGCCGAAGTTCGACGTGGCGTGTCGCCTCGCGGCATTGCTGGGCGCAGCGTCCCTCGCGCGCCTCGATCAACTCCACGTGCTGGCGTTTGCCGACCGCATCGTGGCCCAACTGGACGGCGTCCGCGGCCGTTGGCACTGGCTGCGTTTGCTGCGATTCCTCGAATCGCTGGTGCCCGATGGGGCTGCGACCGATCTGGGCAAGGCGGCCGAATGCCTGGTCCGAAGCCGGATTTCGCCGGGGTTGGCGGTCGTGATCGGCGACGGCTTCGCGCCGGAGAGCTACCGTCGCGGTTTGGAGATCCTCCGGCATAGCGGCCACGCGCCGTGCCTGGTCCACGTGTGTAGCCGCGAGGACTCTCAGCCCGAGACCCTGGGCGACGTGGAACTGAGCGACGTGGAGACCAGCGACCGGTGGACCGCGGTCTTGGGACGGAATGAACTGGCGAGGTATCGTCGCCTGTTCGAGGACTTCTGCAATTCGGTCCGTGCGTTTTGCAGGCAGCGGGAGATTCGCTACCTGAGCGTCATGGAAGACACCTCGTGGCAGCGCGTGGCGTTTGCACTCACTGGGGCACCTCGAATCTGAGATGGAATGCGTTTCGCTCATCCTGAAGCCTGGTTTTGGGTCCTGCTGGCGGTGCCGCTGGTCCTGCTCCACGCGCGGCGAAGACGGCCTCGCCGCGTGCGTGTGGCGACGGGCTTTCTCTGGCGGCAAGTGCTTGGGAACGACGCGCCGCGGACCCGTTGGCTGCGGTGGCGGTCCGTCGCCTCGGCCCTTGCCGATTTGGCAGTGCTCTTGGCGATCGTTGCGGCGATGGCCGAGCCTGCCGGCGGACGATCCTGGGGAATCACTATGACCGTCGTTGCCTTGACAATACTGATTATCGAGGCGTATCTGGTGCACCAGAGGTGGCTGGACTGAAGGCCGGCACGACGCGAACCATGCTTCCCGACTCGCTTCAACTGTCGCTCGCACAGCCCGCTTGGCTGACGGCCCTGCTTGTCCTGCCGCTGGTCTATGCGGCGACGCGGCGCAGTCTTGCTGGCCTTTCGCTGGGGCGACAGCGGTGTTGGCTTGCACTTCGCACCCTCGCGATTCTTGCCTTGGTTCTCGCTCTGGCCGGCCCACTGGTGAGCGGCCGGCCCCGGCCGGTTCATCCCGTGTTCTTGATCGACGCCAGCGCGAGCATCACGCCGGCGGCGCGTGAAGCGGCGAGTGAATTCGTGCGTCGCGCGGAAGACGCAAGCCGCGGGCGACGTTCGGACGTCGTCTACTTCGCCGCGACTTCCGTCGCGGCCGATGAATCTGGAGGACGGCCAGCCTCGGATCAAAACGCGACGGACATCGCTTCTGCCGTGGAGAAAGCATGCGCGTTCGCGGTCCCGGACACGGCCTTGCACGTCGTCCTGTTGAGCGACGGCGTGCCCACGCAGGGCAACGTCTCGCATGCCATCGACGAAGCCGTGCGTGCCGGCGTGCCGGTGTCCACCGTCCCCCTCGCGTCGTGCGAGCCTGAGGTTTACGTGGGCGAGCTTCGCGTGCCGCGCGTTGTTCGCGCGTGCGAGCCGTTCGACGTCGAGGCTACGCTTTGCGCAACCCAGGACGACGACGGCTCGGTGGAGTGGACCACCGCGTCAGGCAGCGTCGCGAAGCAGCGCGTCCGCGTGCAGAAGGGCGAATGCCGGGTTCGATTCCGAACAACTTTCGAGGAAGGACCGGCGCAGCGGCTTGGGGTGCGGATCCGCGATTTTCAGGACACGCTTGCCGGGAACAACCTGGCCGAGACTCAGGTGGCGGTGCGGCCACGGCCTCGCGTCCTGTTGGTCGAGAACCGGCCGGGGGCTTCCGTGCATCTCTTCAAGGCGTTGCGTGCCGGAGGGCTGGTGCCAGGAACC
>CAZFKF010000791.1:0-3517 GCA_964518805.1 uncultured Planctomycetaceae bacterium
GGCCCCTTGCAGGTTGAAGAAATCTCGCGCCGTGGTGTAGCTTTCGCGATAGACGGGCGAGGGAACGCGTCCGACCGGCGCGTCGTCGCCGAAACTGCCGATCACCGAATTGACGAAGAACAGCCACCACGGGCTGGGGTTGTAGCCGAAACACGTGGGCTCGGCCCAGAGGCCGGGATTGGCCTTGCGCGCCGCCTCGACCGCGGCGATCAGGCCCTCGGCAATCGCCTCCGACGAAAGGTCGCCCGGCTCGTGCCCGTGATCCTTTTCGGGGCAGACCGGGACGTAGCCGTCGAGCTTGACGTGGCTGATGCCGTAGCGGGCGACCATGTCTGCCAATCGCGCCTTGAACCGCTCCGCGTACCGCTTGCCGCCGAGACAAAGCAGGCGGATCGTCGCGCTCTTATCGCCCGCGTTGGGCACGGAAAGGCTCTCGAACCCCTGAGCCTTGGCCCAGTCGCCGTCCAGGGCAAAGGGATAGCAACTGCTCGGCGAGATCCACAGCCCGAGCCGCGAATGCATCGCCACGGCGGCGTCGCGGAGCGGGGCCAGCCCGGCCGGGAGACGCTTCGGATCGATCTCCCAGACGCTCTTGGCGTTGGACCAGCCGGCATCGATCGCGAACGTGTCGAACGATACGCCGTGAGCCTTGAACAGCCGCTGCTCGAACAGCTTCATCAGGCCGGTGATGTCCGCCTCGGTGTACTGAATCGGCGACGTCCACCAACTGTTGTAGTTGACGTGGAAGCCGCGCGGCGTGGGCCGGTGCGAGGCGATGTAACGCCGAAAGCGCTGCACCTCCTCGCCGGGCGCAGTCAGCCCGCTCACCGCGGTGCGGGTCTGGTACCACGCGCCGGGCTGCAATCGCACGCCGGGCCGATGGGCCAGAAGGATCTTGCCATCTTCCAGCCGGGTCGAAGCCACGGGAAATTCCACGCCGGCAAACCGCCCCGGCACGAACACCGGGTGGCTCTGCGGACCCTCCAGCAAGATCGGGCTGTCGTGGCCCGGCTCCCCGCTGCCGTGAGTCCAGACCTTCTGGCCGCGGGTGTCGATGCGATCGAGGATCACCTCCTTGATCAGCCGGGGTTTGGACTCGCCCACCAACCGCACGCGGGCCCAACGGCGCAGGATCGATTCGCCCTGCGACCAGCGGAGCAGGAGCTTCACTTCCAGCACCGACGAATCGCTCAGCCGGATCGGCGCATACGACGCCTCCAGGGTGCCTTCGTCGACAAGCGTTCCCGCCGTGCCCAGCGGCACTGCGCCGCCGACCGGCTTCTCATTGTCGAGGAGAAAGACAGGCGATTGGAGCGAACACTGAAGCGTCTGCCCGTCGACGCGGATGGAAAGGGCGTCCTTTGCGATCTCGAAGACTGGCGCGCCGGCCATCGCCACGCCATGGAGAGTCAGCAGCAAGAGAACCACGGGCATGAGCCCGGGCGATCGACGAACGGCGATGGTCATGAGACGTTCTCCCAGCAAACCCCGAAAGGTGGATCACCAAGCCGTCCTGCATCTGCTAGTCCGTCGACACGGCGCCTGCGGTCACTTTGTCGCACGTCGTCACCGCCTTGCCGGCCGGCGTCAGGTCGTTGGCCTTCAGGACGATGCGGTGGCTCCGCCCGCCCTCCACCCGAAGAAATGCCGCCAGCGGGTTGAGCACCCGGGCGCCCGTCACCAGCGCTTGCTCGGTGTCCTGGAATCGCAAGAGCGACTCGGCCTTGGGATGGCCGTCGGCCTTCAGTCCGGCCAGTTCCAGGTCCTGTACGTCATCGCAGACGATGGCCGGCCGGAGATCCTCGCCCTCCAGGCGGAAGCGCACGTTGTTGAGGGTGATGTCCTGAGCGTGATGCGCGTACAGCCCATACGCCGGCAGGATGCCGAAAATGAAACACTCGGGATAGTCGCGTTCGAGATCGGGCACCTGGCGCCGCGCGGCCTCCTGGGCCGTCCCGCCTCCGGGAAACGTGACATCGACGTTGCTGAAGGTGATTCCGCGCGGCTTGGTCTTCGGCGTGCCGGTGATCGAGATGCACGACTTGATCTGGTCGGCGGGGACTCGGGCGCGGATGTTGTCGAAAAGGATGTTGCGGAGTTGCCCTTTCTCCCAATTGCTGTCGTCGAAAACGGCCCAGATGTTCCCCGCCCCCAGCTTCCAACCGGCCAGGCGGATCGAGATCGGGCCGGTGACGTTGTCCATGACGATGTTCGAGAACACCATGTCGCGCATCACCACGCCGAACGACATCTGGATCTTGATGCCGGTCAGATGCGTGTCGCGGATCACGCAGTTCGAGGCGCAGACGCGTTCGATGTTCTCCACGGCGTCGGGCCCGACGCGGATCGCCGCGCAATCGGAGCTGAGGACGCAGTTGGTGATCGTAACATCGCGGCAGGGGGCCCCGCGCTCGATGGTCTTCAGGGCGATGCTGTCGTCGCCGCTGTGGATGTTGCAGTTCGAGATGAAGACGTCCTGGCAGCCGTCGACGTCGATGCCGTCGCTGTTGGGCTGGACGCGGCTGTCGATCCGAAGCCCCTCGATCCGCAGTTGCCGGCAGTGGATGGGGTGAACGCCGAACGACGCGGCGTTCTTGACCAGGAAGCCTTCGAGCCGCACGTTGCGGCAATCGCGAAAGCGGATGAGCACGGGGCGAGGATCTCGTTCGCCGTTGCGGAACAGCTTGCCCTGGCCGTCGATCGTGCCCTGGCCCGTAATAGCCACATGCTCGCAACCCTCGGCATACACCAGCGACTGGTTGAGAAGCTTGTAGACGACCTTGGGATCGGCGCGGTACTGGGCCAGGTCGCCGGCGCCCAGCAATACGGCGGTCGACGTCAGGTGAAGTTCGACGTGGCTTCGCAGCAGGATCGTGCCGGTGAGGAACGTGCCGCGGTCGAGCACGACGACGCCACCGCCCTGCTGGGCGCAGGCGTCGATGGCCCGCTGGATCGCCCCGGTGTCGTTCGTCTTGCCGTCGCCCGCGGCGCCGAAAGCGCGGACCTGTAAATGAATCGGCGCGGACGCCGCCGGCCCGACGGCGGCCGGACGCGTTGCCGAAGTCGTCTGAGCAACGGGCCCCGGCGAGTCCGCGGCGACGACTCCGGAGCACGACAACGCAAGAACGACGACTGCGACGGACGCAAGCTTTTCGATTTCCATGGCGAAAAGACCCCTGCTAGTTGCCACGAGGATGCACGACCTTGGGCCGCGTGCAGTATAGCACCGCGACCGGGCCGACGCACCCTCCCCCTGGTCCGCCGCAGCGTCGCGGACGACGGTCTACTTCTCGTTGCCCGAACGGTCCTGATACGGCGCGGCGTCGAGCGGTTCGTTTTGCTGGCTCGCCCATTGCTGCCGCAGCTTGAGCAGACGCCGGACCACCTCGGGATGCGCCGCGGCCAGGTTCCCCTTCTCGCCGACGTCGGTGGCGAGGTTGGACAGGAAGAGGCGTTTGTCATCCGGTAACCGTTCACACCCCGGAGGGATTTTCTTGGAAAATTGATCTGGACTCGA
>CAZFKF010000792.1:0-3515 GCA_964518805.1 uncultured Planctomycetaceae bacterium
GTCGGCGGTCTTCAACGCGTTGGACCCGGGCAACTGGAACACGGCCAGCGTGACCGACGGATCGCCGTCGAGGTAGCTGTTCACGTCGTAGTTCTTGGCGCCGAGTTCGGAGCCCTTTTCGACGACGCGGCCTTGCTCGTCGCGTTGGACCTTGCGCACGACGTCGCGGAGCTTGACGACTTCGCCCTTCGCCCCGGTCTTCACGATGATGTCGTCGAACTGTTGTTCGCTCGTGAGACGTCCCTGGGTCCTGATGACGAGTTGGAACGGTACGTTGGCGCCCGCCGGAACGGGCGGCTGCCCGAGGCGCCCCGCGGCCACCTGGACGTTCTGCTCGCGGATCGCCTTGATCACGTCGGCGGCCGTCATTCCCAGGGACGCGAGCCGCTGAGGATCGAGCCAGACGCGCATGCTGTAGTCGCGCGGCCCAAGGAACGTCACGTCGCCTACGCCCTTGACGCGCGCCAGATCGTCCTTCACGCTCAGCGAGGCGTAGTTGCTGAGGTAAAGCTGGTCGTAGTAGAAACTCCCGTCCGGCCTCTTGTCGGAGACCAGATTGACGCACAAGAGGATGCTCGGCGACTTCTTCTTGGTGGTCACGCCGATCCGCTTGACGTCTTCGGGCAATTTGGCCTCGGCCACGGAAACGCGGTTCTGCACCAGCACCTGGGCTGTGTCGAGATTCGTTCCCAACTCGAACGTCACGTCCAGAAACATCTGGCCGTCGTTGGTGCAGCGCGACGCCATGTAGAGCATCCCCTCGACCCCGTTCACCTCCTGCTCGATCGGGGTGGCCACGGTGGTCGCCACGGTCTGGGCATCGGCGCCCGGATACGTGGCCGAGACCTGGACCGTGGGGGGGGCAACCTCGGGATACTGGGCAATCGGCAGACGCACCAGCGCCACCAGGCCGACGATGACAATCACCAGCGAGAGCACCGTGGCAAAGATCGGCCGATCGACGAAGAAGCGGGCAAACATGAGCGGGCCTTTTTTCAAACCCCGGGCCGGCTCGGAGAGCCGACTATGGCGAGTGTCCTCAATCCACTACGACAGTCCACATCACGGCGCTGCGGCCGGCCTGGAGAGCCGAACTGCGATCGCGTGGCTACGTCGAAGGCGCCCCGGCCGGCTGGCCTTGCGCGTCGACGGGCTCCACGGGATAGTCGATCCGAGCTCGTTGCAGCCCCAAGGTGATCACCGTGTCGCCCGGGCCAACCCCCTTGTCGTCTCCCGCGGCCGGCAGAACGACGCGCAGGCCGTCGTCCAGCAGCTTGCCGAGGGTCACGTCGCGGCGCAGCACCACGTTGTCCTTGCCGAGCACGAGCAGGTAACGTTTCTCCTGGTCGCTGAGCACGGCGGAGTCCGGCACCAGGACGGCTTCATAGGCGCTGCCGACGGGGATTCGCACGCGCACCCGGGAGCCCGCCACGAGCAGTCCCCCGGGGTTCGCGGCCGTGCCGCGGAGCTCAATCGTCCCGGTGGTCTGGTCGATCTTGTTGTTGGCAAAGTCAAGGACGCCCTCGTGAGGGAAGCCTTCCTCGGAATCGAGGCCGAAGCGGAACGGCATCTTCAGCGCGCGGACCGAATCCGGCTTCGCGTCGGAACCGCCTTGGCGGGTCTTCTGGTACCGTTGCAGCGCACGCTCGTCGACCGTGAAGTAGACGTACATCGGATCGGTCGTCACGATCGTGGTCAGCAGCGGATCGCTGCCGCCGGCCTGTACGAGGTTGCCCTCGGTCAAGAGGGCGCGCCCAATCCGGCCCGCGATCGGGGCCGTGATCCGCGAAAACTCGAGGTCCAGCTTGGACTTGGTGGCCTCTTCGCGCTTCGCGGCCACCCGCGCGGCATACGACAAGGCGTCGGCCCGGGCCTTGTCGAGTTCCTGCACCGGCGCGGCATTCGATTTGACCAGGGTCTCGTAGCGGACGACGTCCTTGTCGGCGGCAGCGCCCTGGGCCTCCAAGGCTTTGACCTGGGCTTCCGCATCGGCCACGGCGGCCTGGAAGGGACGCGGGTCCAGTTCAAACAACAACTGGTCCTTCTTGACCATGTCGCCGTCGCGGAAGTGGATTTTCCAGATGTGCCCCCGCACCCGCGAGCGGACCTCGACCGTCTGCGACGCCTGGAGCCAACCATTATAGTCGTCCTCGTCCACGAGTTTGCGGGCGACCGGATGGCCCACCGTCACTTTCGGCGAAGGGGCCTGCGTCTTGCCCGCTTCTCCGCCGCAACCGATTACCGCCGAAGCCGCGATCGCGGCAAGAATGGTCCATTCACGTTTGGCACTGGCAGACATCACTCGCTCCTCGACCTATAGCTCTAGCCACGGCAGTTCCACACGGAGATGCGCGTACGGAGACCATGCCAAAAAAACAGCCAAGGGCTAACCGACTAGGCCACCCATTATAGACCGGGGCGCTAGAAGCGTCTTGGGGGGCACGAGAAAATCATCGCGTTGCCACAGTGTCCAGCCGGAGCGCGGATGATCGACGATTTGGCAGACGCATATCGGCAGCGGCCCGGCGAGCCGCCGCCCCCACCGCAGATGGTCCCGAATCGGCATGTATGACATGCCAGTCGCACCCCGATCGGCATGGGCGGAAGAACCATTTTGGCGCGCAGAGCAACCTCCAGGCGTTATTCAAGGTAAAATTGGAAGACGCCGACCGCGACAGACGCCGCCGTGCTAGACGCTCCCAGCGTCCGCGGTCATTGCCACCACCGTTCCAAGGAGAGACAAGCCATGTCAAGGTTGCGCGCTGCACGTATTGCCGCCCGCTGGCCATTGTTGGCCGTCGCGGCAGTGTTGATGCCGATGGTCTGTGTGGACGCGGCCGAGAAGAAACCCGACGGCAAGTCCGACGAGGACGCCGTTCGGGCCACAGTGCGGTCCTATGTCGATGCCTTCAATCGCGGCGACGCCAAGGCGGTCGCGGCGCATTGGGGCGAGTCGGCCGAATGGGTCAGCCCGTCGGGCCAGCGGTTCCAGGGAAGACAGGCCATCGAGAAAGAGATGGCGGCCATGTTCGCGGCGAACAAGGGACTGCGCATCGAGGTGCTGAACCCGACCGTCCGCATCGTGTCGCCCGACGTCGCCGTGGAAGAAGGCACGGTTCGCGTCATTCGCCCAGCGGAGCCGCCGAGCGACGCCACGTACCTCGCCGTCCACGTGAAGAAGAACGGCCAGTGGAAGATGGATAGCGTTCGTGAGACGGACGTCCCCGAGGCGCCCCCGGCCAGCACGCCCCTGCAGGACCTGGCATGGCTGGCCGGCGAGTGGGTCGATCAAAGCCCTGAAGCGGCGATGGAGGCCACCGTGACCTGGACCAAGAACAAGTCTTTCTTGAACTATGCCTTCAAGGTCTCGGCGCCCGGAATGGACGACCTGGAAGGCACGCAGGTCATCGGCTGGGACCCGGCCGCGGGCACGATCCGGTCCTGGATGTTCGACTCCGACGGCGGCTTTGGCGAAGGCGTCTGGTCGAAGAAGGACAGGAGTTGGGTCGTGAAGT
>CAZFKF010000793.1:0-3513 GCA_964518805.1 uncultured Planctomycetaceae bacterium
ATACAATCCCTACAGCACCAATCCCCGCGACGCCGGATTCCGCGTGATCCTTCCTGGCACGCTCAATCCGACCAGGCTGCCCGAGTACTACGTGCGGGTTCGCGCCGCGGTCGAGATGCTCGACATGCCCTCGGGCGGGCAGATCCGCGAAGGGGACACGTTCAAGCTGGTCTACGATCCGATCAATCCCGCGACCAACAGTCTCACCTTCACTTTCAGCAAGACCGCCGGCGCCTTGACGACGATCGTCTACGATCCGAACGACAAGCCGGCCGACATCGCGACCAAGGTCTGCGCCGCCATTCATGCGAACGCTGGCACGACGGGAATCGACGCCCAGCAGGTCGACGGTTCGGTGCGGTTGTTCCGGACGACAGCCAACACGATCGTCGTGGATCTGGGCACCAGCAGCCTGAAGCGGGCCAACCCCAGCGGGGCCTACCAGTTGCAGATCCGGCTCCAGGAAGGTTACCAGGTGGCCGGCTGCACCGTCACCCACGCCGACATCCGTTTCGGGGGCGGCGGCACAGGCACGACCGGCGCGGTGGAAATCATCGGCCAGCCCATGCACTCGCTGATCCTCGGCGAATCGATCGAGATGGAGGCCGTCGGCGGAGCGGGCAATGGCGCCTTGGGCTCGGCGCAACAACTCGGCAACCTTCTGACCACGGACCAGGAAGTCCTCACCTGGGGCGGCAAGACATCGAGCTTCGACGACGTCGATTTCTACCAGTTCCAGTTGGGGTACAACGGCGTCCAGGCGATCGGCGGCGTGAGCAGCAACGGCACCATGTGGCCGGTGACCATTGACTTGGATTACGCCAACGGGCTGAACCGGCCGGACAGCTCGATGTACGTCTTCAATTCCAGCGGCCAACTGATCCTCATCGGCCAGGACTCGAACGTCGCCGACGACCAGCAGCGGCCCAACGTGGGCACCGACAACACGAATCTCAGTTCCGGCTCGTTCGGCGTGTTGGACCCCATGATCGGCCCGGTCTATCTGCCGGCCGCCAACTGCGCCGCGGGCGCATCGCCCACGCAGTACAACCTGGCGGTGGCCGACCGCTTCCAGATGCCGACGGTGTTGGACGAATACGCCCAGAACGGGACCGACGCCAACAGCGTGGCGAGCCGTCTGCTCCGTCGAGAGCCGATCAACTCCATCGACCGGATTGTGAACGATCACATCGGCGTGCGCGACTTCTCCGGAGTTGCCGGCGACAACTCGGAAAGCGCCCCGGCGGAGAACATGCTCTTCCCCGCCACCGGACAGGACGATTGGGGTTCGCAGTCGCAGAACAACGCGACCTTCGCCACCAAAGTCACGGACCTGAACACGTATGCCGACCCGTTTACGCTCAGCGACGTGAACTTCTACGTCCTCAGCGGTAGCGACGTCTACACGGTGAATCCGAACAGCGGGGCCAGGATAAGCGACGTGACCGGCAATGCTGCTTCGCTTTTGTTGGCGGGGTCGGGATACAGCTACAACGACCTGCTGATGCGCAATGACGGCCACCTTCAAGCGGTCGCCGGAACGGGACAGAACTCGAACGCCAACAACGGGCGCCTGCAAGAGATCAACACCGGAGACGGGACCACGGTCTTCAACAACGCCACCGGCATCAGCACCGGCCAGGCGGATTTCAGCGGGACGTTCGATCCCGACAACAAGGCGGCGATCAATTTCGACAGCGGCGTCAACTTCCAGGCCATGGTCTACGACCGAACCAGTTGCCAGGACACGCCGGGACAGGCAACGTCGCTTAACCGCTACATCCTCGCGGTGGGCAGCACGGTTGGCACGCCGCAAGAAGGCGGCTACGAGATTTTCACCAAGAATCTCGTGTACGTTTTGAACATGAACGGGCAGGCGGTCCAGAAGCCGCAGACGCCGGCGGTGTCGGGCGGGCCCCGGTTGACCAGCGACATCATCCCGTTGGGACAACTCGGCGACGACAACAGTCCCTTCACGATTACGGGTTTGGCGTACGTGGGCGATCGACTGTTTGCCCTGGCCTACAACCCGACTGCCAACCAGAGCTACGTCTACGAAGTCACGGGCGTCACCACGGTCGGGAACAACCTCAGCGGCAGCTCCTGGGGATTCAACGCGGTTGATCCCGTGGCGGGCGCCAACCCCGCAGACAATTCGCCGAAACGCGTCGTCTACAACGGCGGCGGGCCTCATCTGTCCGCCACTCCGCTGCTGACGATGAGCGGACAATTCACCGGCCTGACCGTGGGGCCGCAGAACGTCGAGGGCGGAGCTTTCAAGAACGTCTTGTTCGCCACGAATTCGACCGGCAGCGTCTATTCCTACCAGCTCAACGGCAGCACGCTTGCGGCATACAACGCGTTTCAGAATCACAGCGCGAACAACATCAGCACGGGGGTGGCCGGCGCCACCGGATTGGCGTTCTCGAACGTCGATTACAATCTCTGGCACGCCACCCTGGCCCGCGCAAACGACGCTGGGCACGGGCTCGCATCGACGTACGATAGCAGCCGCTCTTCCCAGTCGGGCGGCCCGACCATGAGCGGCTATCCGTCTGCCACGGCGCAAGGTTCCTCCAACGGCAACCTGAGCTATTACTTTGGGCTGGAAGACCCGCGCAATCAGTACTGGACCGGCGATCTCACCTCGAACCAGGTGGGCATCGTTCAGCCCGGCGTCTCGAACTACCTGGACCAGAGTTCCTCGATTTTCACGCCAGACAATACGGCGCTCACGGCCAGCGGGCTTTCGGCAACCGCCGTCGCCGGGGGGCGCGGCACGTACGACGTTCCCGGCGGGGCCCACGGCAACTTGACCACCAACTCCTTCAGCCTGGACGGCTACGACGCCACGGACAAGCCGGCCCTGTATTTCAACTACTTCCTGGGCACCCAAGGCGGAGACCAACTCGACGGCGGCCGGGTGTATATCTCGCAGGACGGCGGCGCGACGTGGATCCTCCTGGCGTCGAGCGTCGACATGGAGGTCGCGGCGAACACAACAGACCCGTCCGTCAATCAGCTCGTTCGGAACCGGGGCGGGGCGAAACTCCACGCCAACACCGGATGGCGGCAGGCCAAGGTCGATCTGAGCAAGTTCGCCGGCCAGTCCGACCTGAAGCTGCGGTTCCAGTTCAGCACCGGGCTCTCGTCGCAGTACGCGTCGCGGTACCCGGGCAGCAGCACCTACGGCGACAGCAACAACTACCCGGCATCGACGTACGATCCGTCCGGCAATCTTTGCGGGCAGTCCAACCGTTACGAGGGCTTCTACGTCGACGACATCATCGTCGGGTTGGCGGAGCGCGGGGAGATGGTGACCGGGGCACCGGCCAATATGAGCGGCTTCGCCGCCGCGGATGCACGAACGGTGTACGACGTGACGTACCCGTACGACTCGGGGATTCACCAGCCCACGGCGCAGTTCGCCGTGCAGACCGGCGCCTATCAGATCGAGGTCCGGGCCGCTGCCCCCTATGGCAGCTACGACCCGGGGCCGCTGGGGGCGACCGC
>CAZFKF010000794.1:0-3511 GCA_964518805.1 uncultured Planctomycetaceae bacterium
TCTGTCCGAGCACGTACTCCTGGTCCTCGGCACTCAAGTCCGAGAAGGTGATGCGGACGAACGAGCCATCGGCCCGAAGCAGGCCGACCACTGCACCTTCGTCGAGCGTGGCTACGAATCGCGCCGTGACCTGATGGTTGCCGGTCGAGTCGGTCCACACGCGAAGTCCGTGTCCCGACCAGGCGACTTTTTTGGCCGGGGCCTCGGCCTTCTTCGGATTGGCCGGCTTGACCGGGCTGGGGACTGGTGGGGCTGCCGGTTGGGGTGCGGGCATCTTCGGGGCGGTCATCTCCGAGGGCTTCTCGGTGGGCCGAACGGTGTGCGCCGGGGGCGGAGGCAGTGTTGGTTCCGCAGGCGCCGCCGCCGGGGCGAGCCTTGGTTCTTCGGGCGCCGCAGGAACTTCTGGAGTGGGCTCGATGGTCGAAATCGATTCCCCCGAAACTGTCGCCCCGCAGCCGCATGAGCCCGACCACGAACCTGCCACGTTCCATCCGAGATCCCAATAGCTGCCGTAGATTGAGGTCCCACAGCAACCGCGGTAGACCGGCGTTCCGCAGCAGCTCCCGTACATCGGCGCACCACAGCAGCCGCCATACAGCGACATGCCACAGCAGCCCCATGGCGCTACCGTGTAGCATCCGGAGCGGTAAGCGCACCGGCTGTAGCAGCCATTCAAGCACTTTCCGGCCCAAACGCTTTCGGCCATGGCCAACGTGGCCACGATCACCAATGCCAACAACCATCCGCGTCGCTTCATCGTCTCACCCTTTCGTCTCTAGTCTTCCTATGTCACCCATCCTCTCCCAATTGTGCCTGCATCCGGTTGCGCTGCTGGAAGACCTGGCAAACATTCCCGGTCTGCGCCATATTTGGTGGCAGGACTGTAGTGTTTGTGCCAGGGGTAAGGCGGTGCATCGCATGAGAAGCCGTTCAACGACGATCCTGACCGTTCGACACAAGGGCATTGTCTCCATGGGGGGGGATGGCCAGGTCACTGTGGGCAATACGATCATGAAGGCCGATGCCATGAAGATCCGCCGGCTGATGGACGGCAAGGTCCTTACCGGATTTGCCGGGGCGACGGCCGACGCCTTTGCCTTGCTCGAGCGGTTTGAAGCCAAACTCAAGGATTTCCCAGCCAACATGCCTCGGGCCGCCACAGAACTGGCCAAAGAATGGCGGACCGATCGCATCCTGCGTCGCCTGGAGGCGATGATGGCCGTTGCCGACGCCCGGCACACGCTCCTGGTGACCGGCAACGGCGATGTGGTGCAGCCGGCCGACGGAGTGCTGGGCATCGGCTCCGGCGGTTCTTACGCGGTGGCCGCCGCGAGGGCGCTGGTGGCCCACTCCGCTCTCGACGCGGCGCAAATCGTCCGCACGGCGCTCGAGATCGCGGCGGGAATCGACATCTATACCAATACCAACATCGTGGTGGAGGAACTCCAGTGCCAGAGTTGACGCCCCGGGAGATCGTGGCGGAATTGAACCGATACATCGTGGGGCAGGACTCGGCCAAGCGAGCCGTGGCCGTGGCGGTTCGCAACCGCTGGCGCAGGCAGCGCCTTTCCGAAGACATGCGCCCGGAGGTTGCTCCCAAGAACATCATGATGATCGGCCCGACCGGCGTCGGGAAGACCGAAATCGCCCGCCGCCTGGCCAAGCTCACCGGCGCTCCCTTCGTCAAAGTCGAAGCCACCCGTTACACCGAGGTCGGTTACTACGGCCGCGATGTGGAAAGCATGGTCCGCGACCTGGTGGAGAATGCCATCGGGCTGGTCCGCCAGCAAGAGCGGGCCAAGGTGGAGGGCGAGGCGAAGGCGAGGACGGAGCAACGTCTCGTGGATCTCCTGGTCGGACGAGGGCCGGCGGCCGAATCGTCCGAAGAAGAGACCACTCAGGCCGAACGTCACGAGCGAACCCGCGAGAAGATGCGGGCCATGCTCGCCTCGGGGCTGCTCGAAGACCGCCGTGTCGAGGTGACCGTGGAGCAGAAGGCGATGCCGGTGATGTTCACGGGCATGGGCATGGAGCAGATGGACCTCGATCTGCATGCAATGTTCGACAAGATCCTTCCGAAGAACTCGGCGCGTCGCGAAATGACCGTGGCCGAGGCCCGGGACTTCCTCTTCGAGCAGGAGAGCGACGCGCTCATCAATCGCGATAAAGTCAATGCCGAGGCGATTGATCTGGCCGAGAATCTGGGAATCATCTTCGTCGATGAACTCGACAAGATCGTGGCCAGCGAGCAGGCCCACGGGGCCGACGTATCGCGTCAGGGGGTTCAGCGCGATCTCTTGCCGATCGTCGAAGGCACGACGGTGCAGACGCGCTATGGTTGGGTCAGGACGGATCACATTCTGTTTATCGCCGCGGGGGCATTCCATCGGGTCAAACCGAGCGACCTCATGCCCGAACTTCAGGGGCGGTTTCCCATCCGCGTGGAACTCGATGCTCTGACCAAGGCCGACTTCATCCGGATCCTCACCGAGCCGAAGGGGGCCTTGACCAAACAGTACAAGGCGCTTCTGGCCACGGAGAACGTGGAATTGGCGTTTCAGGACGATGCCGTGGAAGCCCTGGCCGACTACGCCTATCAGGTGAATCAAACGGCGCAGAACATCGGCGCACGGCGACTCTACACGATCATGGAGCGGCTGCTGGAGGAGCTCAGCTTCGAAGCGCCGGACATGAAAAAGGGCCGAGTGATCGTCAATGCCGCCTACGTTCGCCAGCGGCTCAGCGAGATTACCGGCGATGAAGATCTGAGCAAGTTCATTTTGTGAGTCCTCGGCTCGCCGCACCGGGGCCAGTCTTCCTGGCCCCCGCCGACATCGGAGGTGCCAACGTGGCCATCGAGACCATATGCCGTGGAATCGCGGCAATGCGGATCATCGCGCCAACGACGTGAACTCTTACTGAGCGTCTGGAGCGAAGCCGTGCGGTTCAGACCTCGGCGCCCACGGAATCCGGTTTCCACGGCGTGCCCACGCAGACCTCGCCGTCGATGACGACGCTATGCACGTGGACTCCGCTCGCGTCTTGGCCGGGGGAGCCTTCGGCGAGACTGAACTGAAAGAGCGTGGCAGGACCGCCCGCTTGAATGTCCACGGAATCCATCCCCAGAAGCGCCGCGGGATGATGGGCTGCCATGTGCACCGCCGACTTGAGGTCAAGCCCGGCGAACCGCATCACGTTGGCCACTCCCGTGCTCAACGGCACCGAGGCCCCCGCCATGATCTCGCGCTGGCCGGCGACCACGAGGCGGCCGGTGGTAAGGATCTCGACCTCGCAGAACGGGCTGGCATATCGGCCCGGCGGCTGACCCGCCTGACCGGAAACGTCGCTCACCAGGATACACCGCTGGGCCGTCTTGGCACGGACGAAGACCTTGACCATGTCGGGCGACAAATGGTGACCGTCGACGATCAGGCTGGCCATGAGACGGTCTTCGGCCAGTTGCGGCCAAAGAGAGTTGCGGAAGCGCTGAAACGTGGGAGGCGATCCGTTT
>CAZFKF010000795.1:0-3505 GCA_964518805.1 uncultured Planctomycetaceae bacterium
CCTGGAACTGCTCATGCACTGCCACTACCTGGTCGCCGTCGACGACGCGGTGCTGGGAATGCCGGAGGCAACGCTGCCTGTCGTGCCGGGCATGGAGGGCTGCCACTGGCCGTTCCGGAAGACTGATGCGAGCCAGTGGCCGAAACTGCTTCGAATGCTGCTCACCGGAATGCCCGTCAAGGCCAAGGAGGCCCTGGGCTGGCTCGTCGATTACGCAGGCCCGATGGAGCAGTCGCTCCAAACGGCATGGCGTTTGGCGTCCGGCCAGGCGGCCGGAGTGACGCTGCGAAAGCTCGACGAGGGGGCCTTGAAGGGCGTACCCGCCGATGCCGTCCCCGCAGCCTCCGATAACCCGGCCACGGAGGCCGCACGACGGTTCATCATGCGCTCGATCACCGATTCGTGCGGCGTGCCTTTGTCTGAAGCCCTGGACGTTCAGGCAGGCCACTCCGCCGACTTCATGGTCAGCCAATTCTGCAGGGACGGAAGCATCGGGACCGAGTGCCAACGGACGATGAAGGTCTGACCGCTGCCCGCACGCGGGCGTATGCCTGGGCAGCGGCGAGAAACGCTCGCAGGATGATTCCACGAACGGTTCAGCCGCCCGACGGCACGGCCTCGAACACCAGAACCTCAAACGGGGCCAGGCTGAAGGTGTGCGGCTTCCCGGCCGTTGCTTGGACCGCGGGCCGGGCCGCGTCGCGCTTCCAGGGACTCTTGAGCGAGTACCGCGTCGGGGCGCCTTGAGGAAGCTCGAATGCCTGGCCCACGTCCAAGGCGATCTGGGCCGGCTTGTCATCCGGGTTCCGCAGCGTGAAAATCCCCTGCCGCTTCGACCACGACGCGAAGCCATAGATCTCCGCCTTGGCCGGGTCGCCGCCGATCCAGTGCGTATCGACCAGCACGTCCGAGTTCTTGCGCGACCAGATGGCCGCCTCGGCCAGGGCGTCCCAGAGTTCGGCGGTCATGAGTTTCGGGTGGATGTACATCTCCTGACAGCCCGTGCCTGTTCCGAAGAACGTGTGAATCTCGTCGATCACGTCCTTGGCCACCACCGATGCACGCGGGTTCTTCGGATCGTAGGGGTCGCCCTCGAATGGCAGTTCGTTGACGAACACGCCGTGGATCATGAGCGAATTGAGCGGAAACAGCGGCGACTGCTTGACGATGCGATGATAGACCTCGTTGTCGCGATAGGTGATCCACCGCTGCCGGTCCGAGCCCTTGCCCAACATCCCCGTATCGTTCCCCTGCCGCCAGATCGAATCGACGTGCAAAAGCCAGAACGGCGACGGCCAGGAACCGGTGGTGGCGTTGATAAAGACGTCGCGTTCATCTCTTTTGCCTGCGATTCTGGCGGTGGGCCCGTGCAATACCTTCGCGAGCCGGAGCAACGCCTCCACGTCGCTGACATACGGGCCGGCTCCCGGTTGGTTGTTTCCCGCGGCAAAGCCGTCGAACTTGAAGTAGTTCGCACCGTATTGCCGGATCATGTTCGCACAAGCCGTGCTGAACCGCCGATAGTAGCGCGGCCCTGCCAGCGAGAGTCCTCCCGGGCTTGTCTCGAATCCCATCTCGCGTCCGAACTTGACCCGCGCCGGCTGACAAGGATAGCCGCCCCAAGGCGAGAACCATACGCCGACGCGGGCGCCGTAGTGCGACGCGAGGTCGGCAGCCGGGCAGAAGCCATTTGGATAGCCACGGTGGAATTGCCAAACCAGGGTTTCGTCGTCCCATTCGAAGTCATGGACGAAGGCATCCAATTTCACCTTACGTTTCTTCACCAACTCGTCGCCGATCGCGCGAATGTTCCTCAGCCAAAGCTCCTGCTGATTCATGCGGAACTGCTCGGCCTCGGCCGCGGTCTTGTGCAGCCGCTTCCCCCAATAATCACAGCCGATTTCCGAGCCGTTGTTATAGTGCAGGAACGGGCGGTAGGGACAGGCCCGCTCGCGTTCCAGGTAGTAAAGGAAACCGCGGCGCAAGTGCCCGTGCGGTGAGACTCCCATGACGAAGCGAGCGCCGACCGACTCCCATCGGTCCTCTCCGGCGTCGATGGGAAACGCGCTGCGAACGTGCGTTCGTTTGCCGTCTACGGACGCCGATTCCCGTATTTCATGCTTCGCCAGCGGGCTTTCCGAGGCAAAGAAGATGTCGCCTGCAACCACAGGACACCCGTCCACGCTGCCCGTGGGTCGGGCTCCCGGAACGCCGAACTCCCCGAACGCCACTTCCGAGATCTGGCTCTCTCGTCGCCCTCGGGGAACTAGCTGCACTCGTTGGAGGACATAGTTGTCACCGTCGAACAGGGCGGCTACCCAGACCAATCTGACGCCACGGCCTCCTTCGTAGAGATCCACAACCACCTGCTTTCCGACGCGGCCGTCGAACCGCGGATAGGACAGGCCGTCCGAACGGACTCGGACTTCCGCGCTGGGAAGAATCGGGGGAATCTCTGGTTCGCCAAGGAGTCTTAACTGCGAAGCCTTCACCGATCGCGTGTTCGAGGGCGACTCCTCCAGGACGACGCAAAAGCACTCAGAATCGCTCAGCGTGAGCGTCTTGCCGTTGAGCTTGTCGACGAACTCCTTCGGCTTCAGCCGGGCGCCGGCGGTGCTCCAGGTGAACCTGAGCACGTTGTTCTCCAGGGTCATCGTGTCGCCCTGGATCGCGGCTCTTGCCGGACCGGGGTCGGGGCCGGGGAAGTCGATGGCAGAGGCATTGCCGGCAAGGATGGCAAGAAGAGCCCACGCCGCGATTATTACGGCAGACGGGCGAACGAGACGCATCGTGGCACCCATGGTCCGCTCCTTTCTCGCATCGAGGCAACGTCGAGAACGCCGACACTGTAGCACGCCTGCGCCGACGCTCGCAAGGTCCCGGCCCTGCACGACGGCAGAACTCACCAAGGAAGATCCAATGGACTCTGGCACACGAGTCGACACGCTGCCAACACGATGGGGTCTCACGGCGTCGGCCGGGGGGAAATGGATCGCGAAAGCGCGAAAGGGCGAAAACGCGAAAACGGGCGGGGCAGAAGGAGTCGCGACTCAAACGCGTTCGGCAACACCGGCCACACCTCCTTTCGCGTTTTCGCCCTTTCGCGCTTTCGCGATTACCCAACACGAATGCTATACTGTGCACAAGTCCGGTAATTCTCCCGTGTGGTATGCCGAGTACGCGGCCTCAGCCGCGCACTCGGCACCGAAGAGGACCATCATGAGCACGACACGCATCCAACGCATCCTCGACGAGGTGGGCGCCCTGGCCTTTCCCGGGATCTACGACACGCTTTCGGCCAAGATATGCCAGCAGGCCGGGTTCCCCATGGGCTTCATCTCCGGCTACTCGGTTTCGGCCACGGCCATCGGCGAGCCGGACCTGGGCTTGTTGACGCAGACGGAGATCATCGACCGCGCCCGGCGCATCGCCATGAGCGTCGACATCCCCATCATCTGCGACGCCGACACCGGTTTCGGCAATGCCCTCAACGCCATGCGCACCA
>CAZFKF010000796.1:0-3501 GCA_964518805.1 uncultured Planctomycetaceae bacterium
CACGTCGCGCTCTTCCAGAATGTTGAACAGGCCCACCTGCACCAGTTCGTCCAGTTCGGGCAGCTCGTTCACGGCGAAGATGCCGCGGTGCATGCGGGGAATGAGCCCAAAGTGCAGCGCCTCTTCAGCCGACATGCTCGTGCCGGTGGCGAGCTTGGCCGGATCGATCTCTCCGATGATGTCGGCGAACTTGGTGCCTGGCGCCAAGCGCTCGGCGTATCGCTCCGACCGCGGCCACCAGGCAATCGGAATCTCGTCCTCAGGCGCGCCCGCCACGAGATCCTTGCCGGCCCTGGTGATGGGATGGTACGGGTCCTCGTGCACCGGGCAGCCGGGCAGATCCAGGTATGGCACCTCATCGTCGAGGAAGCGGCCCAAGAGCCGCATCAGGCGGCTCTTCGCCTGTCCCTTTTCGCCGAGGAACAGCATGTCGTGCCGGGCGAGCAACCCGATGTTGATCTCCGGGATCACCGTGTCTTCGTAGCCGATAATCCCCGGAAAGAGATTCTCCCCGTGGCTGAGCATGCGGAGGAAGTTGTCGTAGATCTCTTGTTTAACCGTTCTGGAAGTCCAACCGCTTTCGCGAAGTTCGCGAAGACTGGCCGGTGTGGTGATGGTACCCATGCGTGGAGGTCGCCTGTCCCGTGATCGCAAGAACCCAAGCCTGCCGGGGCAGCCCCACCAAGGAGGCGGACTCCCCGGACCTGTACGGTCCAGTACATTTTAGCGCGCCGGGCACGCTAGCCAAGGATTTGACGCTTTCCACAGGTGCCGCGCGGGTCTAGTGGCTGCTCAAGAAGTTGCCCACGCTGTCGCTGCCGGCACGCGTGCACAGGGCGTGGTAGGCGGCCGTCTCGATGGTATTCGCGATGATCCGCACCGAGCCGTCGGCCAGGAGGAAATGCGTGCCCGACGGGTGTTCGCTGCTGAAGTTGTGCGTGTCGGTAGCCTGGGAATTGGGGGGATAGCTGGCCGTGCCCACGATCCGGCCGGGCGAGCAGTCGTTCACATCATAGGTGCCCACCCAGGTCGAGTAGTCGAGGCGCGAATTCCGTTCGCCGACGATGAACGTCTGGCTCAGGCCGTCGATGATGTCGGCAAACCGGACCGCACTGTTGTGGAAGAAGACGCCGTCGCTAGTGCACTGCGAGCCCGCAGGCAGTTCGCCGCAGGGATGCGTATCGGTCGTGCCCCAAACGCCGACGTAGTTCGCCGTGGCGAACTCCAGCGTGCCGTTGCCCGACTCTTCATCCACGTTCACGAATTTCTCGCGGCCCGTGTCCGATGGGCAGCGGTAGGTGTTGATCATGAAGAGGCGGGCCGCGTCGTTCGCCGGATCGGTGACCGGCAACTTGAAGTTGATGAGGTTCTTTTCGACGTTCGCCTGTTCCACAAACGCCAGAATGCGGGCCGCCCAGCCCCACCCGGGCCCGCCGAGGGCAAACGCCTGCCCACCGGCGTTGTAGCCGTCCCAGCCCGCCGGCAGACGGCCGTAGGTGTTGTGATGCATGTGCAACGCCAGGCCGACCTGCTTGAGATTGTTGCAGCAGGAGCATCGCCGGGCGCTTTCGCGTGCAGCCTGAACGGCCGGCAACAACAGACCGATGAGCACTCCAATAATCGCGATGACGACCAAGAGTTCGACCAACGTGAAACCGTTTCGCCGTGCCGACATAGGATAATCCTTCCAAGAAATCGCAGAACCACAAGATCAAGCGCGCACGCGACAACGCATTGCTGCGTGCGACATCAACGCAAATCCAGGTTCACGCGAGCCAAGGAGGTGCTCGGCTTGGATGGATCAGAACGCGGGAGGCAAGAACCGGCGCGGGAAGGCAAATGACCGCCGGTTCGCGAAGGGACTCCGAGCGAATGCTGGCAACCGCGGTTGCCGAAAGGACTTTCTGGGCAAGGAATTGACAGACCGCGCACGTGTGCTGGTGTGAACAGGCCGACGCCTGCTGGAGCGACGGGCCGGCGGAGTCTGACCCCGGACAGCACCACTCGATAGGATCGCAAGGTGCCCCAGCAGAGTGGCAACACTCGACGACAGCGGGCGCCACGTCGGGATCGAACCAGATGCCGTGATCGTGGAACGCCGCCGCCGCGGTTACCGCGAACAGGTAACCGGGCAACAGCAATCCAACGATAACGCGTCGAGCCCGCTCAGACATAGCCGCTCAATAGAATGGCCGGTACAGACCGCAAATCCACTCTATGAGCGTACGTAAGCAGGGTCAAGAGTGTTCCCATGGGAACGCGGTTAGCCTTTTAAGAAAACGCAATGAGGCCCATGGGGTACCCCCCGGGCCTCGTTGCCTGGATTGCAGCGCAAATCTCGCGTCCGAAACGTTCAGCGTCAGGGGCCGATTGGCGTTGGATTCCGTTGGAGGAAATCCCGCGGTCCGCGAACCGTGTAGTACGGGTACGTGATTGCCGCTACCGGCGGCTGCTGGGGCTGCATCTCGCCCCCTCCCCACTGGCCGTGTTCGCGGCAGCACCCCCGACGGCAAGCCGCACAGCCAAACAAACCACCCACTCGTCGGGCACATGGCTGCACCGAGGCGTCGTCGCCGCCGCCATCGCCGTTGTAGGCCACCTGATCGCGCAAGCAGCCCCCAATTCCGCCAAGAATCAAAACAGCGAATAGTAGTGACAAGAGACGTTTCATACCCCCCAATCCCTTTACGCTAGTTGTGGTCCTGTGCCGGCAACACACCCTTTGGGGGTGGCAATGTCATTGCGGTAGGCGCAACACAGGCTGCTGGACTCTCACCTCAGGCTCCACTGGGCCGACTGTGTCATTGGGCCTGTCAACAGAAGTCCTCATGGATCAGATCGGGTCGGAGAACTGATAGAGTCCAGAAAATCGACACATTGGGAGACAATGGGAGAAACGGCGAATCAGACAAGATGCCACTCCACAGAAGGGTGCAACGTAATATCGTGAGCGGTATTCACGCGGACCGGCAGGCGATGCCCGCCGGCAATATTCTGCGTCCACTTTCGCATCAAACGGCCGCAGCGTTACGCCGGTGTCAGAGACTGCAGCGAAGGCGCTCGCTGGGCTGGCGACGGCGAAAAGCGAGACGCAGGCGGGCCTTGCCGCAGCCCGGCAATCACGGCTGGACTCTACCGCAAGCCCTGGAGGAGTTAGAATGACACGAACCGTGCCGCTCTTCTCAGCGGCTGCGGCAGTCGGTCCACTCCAGACAGTTCAGTTCCAAAGTGGTTTCGCCCCATGGTAGCATCCGTTGACTACATCGAAAAAATCATCTCGACCTATGCCGCGGCGGCCGAGGCGAACTGGCAGACGGCCGGTCGCAACGGAAGCGTCGTCACGCCGACCGAAGCCGAATGGGGCGACGAAGTGATGGTGACCGGCGATCTGCACGGGAACCGCCGCAACCTGAATCTCATCCGCCGCATCGCCGACCTGGACAAACACCCGAAGCGACACCTGGTGCTCCAAGAGGTGTGCCATGGCGGCCCAACCTATCC
>CAZFKF010000797.1:0-3501 GCA_964518805.1 uncultured Planctomycetaceae bacterium
GGCGAAGCCGACCAGGCCCTCGACGCCGCCCTTTTCGTGACCGGCGCCTGGATTACGCACTTCGTCACCAGCGTCGAATCGCAAGCGTGCGAATTGGAGAAATGCCTGGTTTTGGTCCACGAAGAGAAGATCTCCAGCGCCAAGGCGTTGATTCCGCTGCTGGAGGCGGTGAGCAAGGCCGGCAGGCCGCTGCTGATTATCGCCGAAGAGGTGGAGGGCGAAGCGCTCGCCACGCTGGTCGTCAACAAGCTTCGCGGCATTCTCAACGTGTGCGCCGTCAAGGCGCCCGGCTACGGCGATCGTCGCAAGGCCATGCTTGGCGATATCGCGGTGCTCACCGGGGCCCAGCCGATCTTCAAGGATCTCGGCGTGCAGTTGGAATCGGTGAAGCTGTCGGACCTGGGCACGGCGAAGAAGGTGATCATCACCGCCGACGACACAACGATCGTCGGAGGCGCCGGCGACAAGAAGGCCATCGAGGGCCGCGCCGAGCAGATCCGTGCGGAGATAAAGACGACCACCAGCGACTACGACCGCGAAAAGCTCGAAGAGCGGCTGGCCAAGTTGGCCGGCGGAGTTGCCCAGATTCACGTGGGCGCTGTCACCGAGACCGAGATGAAGGAGCGGAAGTTCCTTCTGGAAGACGCCCGCGCCGCCACCAAAGCCGCGTTGGAAGAGGGAATCGTCCCCGGAGGCGGCGTTGCCTTGCTTCGCAGCGCCAAAGCCCTGGACAAGCTGGAAGTCAGCGGCGACGAAGCCCTCGGGGCGCGCATCGTCCGCGAATCGCTGGAATCGCCGTTGTACTACATTGCCGAGAACGCGGGCCGCGAGGGACCGGTCGTCGTCAGCCGCGTACGGCAAATGAAGGGCAAGAACGACGGCTACGACGCGGACAAGGACACGTACTGCGACCTTGTGGACGCCGGCGTGGTCGATCCGGCCAAGGTTGTGCGCACCGCCCTTCAGAACGCCGCGAGCGTGGCGGGCCTGCTGCTGACCACCTCCTGCCTGGTCACCGACATTCCCAAGGAAGAGGAGCCCAAAGGCGGCCCCGGCGGGCACGGCCACGGCCCCGAAGGCATGGGTGGAATGGGTGGCATGGGAGGAATGGGTGGCATGGGTGACTTTTAGCCCCCGGTCGCCTCGGAGGCTTTCAGGGTGCCGGGGACTGGGGCGGAGTCCGACTCCGCTGTCTTGCTGCACCACTCGATCCGTTTTATTTCGATCACAACTGGGAATCCTGAAACGAGAACTCACCGATTACGAGGAACAAAACCATGAAGGATATTAAGCTGAAGCCGTTGGATGAGCGCGTCGTGGTCGAGCCCGTCGAGGCCGAAGAGCGGACGGCCGGTGGAATCGTGCTGCCGGATACGGCCAAGGAAAAGCCCCAGCGTGGCACCGTGCTGGCCGTGGGGCCGGGCAAGTTGTTGGACAGCGGCGAACGCAGCGCTCTATCGGTGGCGGTTGGCGACGAGGTGATCTACGGCAAGTACGCGGGCAGCGACATCGAGATCGACGGCCGCGAGGTCAAGATCCTCCGCGAGAGCGACATCTTGGCCAAGGTCGTGAAGTGACGATGGCGCGGTTGAGCGCGAAATGCGGAAAGCTGAGAGCGGAAGGCCGGATGATGATCATGTCGGATTTCCAGTACCTCATCTCGGATGTGTCCCGCCGCATTTCGCTCTCGGCTTTCCGCTGTCGGCTTTTCCCCATTCAAGCGAAGTCAGCCTAACAAGAAGGATCAGCCACCGTGGCTAAACAATTGCTGTTCGAAGATTTCGCCCGGAATCGAGTCCTCCGCGGCGTGGACAAACTGGCCGACGCGGTCGCCGTCACCATGGGACCGACCGGCCGCAACGTCATCCTCGGCAAGTCGTTCGGCGGACCAACCGTCACCAAGGACGGCGTGACCGTGAGCAAGGAGATCGAACTCGAAGACAAGTTCGAGAACATGGGCGCCAAGCTTTTCAATGAGGTCGCCTCGAAGACCTCGGATGTGGCTGGCGACGGAACCACCACGGCGATCGTGCTGGCCCGCGCCATCTACCGCGAGGGGCTGCGGAATGTCACCGCGGGGAGCAACCCCACGGCGATCCGCCGCGGGATCGACAAGGCCGTCGAAGCGGTCGTCTCGCAGTTGCAGTCCATGGCCAGGCCGGTCACGGATCAGGCGGAGATCGCCAACGTCGGGTCGATCAGCGCCAACAACGATCGCAAGATCGGCGAACTGCTGGCCGAGGCCATGCAGAAGGTCGGCAAGGACGGCGTGATCACGGTCGAGGAAGGCAAGACCGCCGAGACCACGTACCGGGTCGTGGAAGGGATGCAGTTCGACAAGGGCTACCTGTCGCCTTACTTCATCAACCGGGCGACGGAGATGGATTGCCTCCTCGAAGACCCCTACATCCTCATCCACGAGAAGAAGATCACCAACGTTCGCGATCTGGTTCCGCTCCTGGAAAAGATCGCCCAGAGCGGCAAACCGCTGCTGTTGATCGCGGAAGACGTTGAGGGCGAGGCATTGGCCATGCTCGTGGTCAACAAACTCCGCGGAATTCTCAACGTGTGCGCGGTGAAGGCCCCCGGGTTCGGCGATCGACGCAAGGCCATGCTCGGCGACATCGCCATCCTCACCGGCGGCACGATGATCAGCGAGGACCTGGGCCTCAAGCTCGAAAGTCTGACGCTGGAGCATCTCGGCCGGGCGAAGCAGGTCACCGTCGACAAGGACAAGACGACGATCGTCGAGGGTTCGGGCAAGAAGGCCGACATCAAGAACCGCATCGACCAGTTGCGCAACCAGATCGAGACGACCGACAGCGACTACGACCGCGAGAAGTACCAGGAACGCCTGGCGAAGATGTCCGGCGGAGTGGCTGTCGTTTCGGTGGGCGCCAGCACCGAGGCGGAGATGAAGCAGACCAAGGCCCGCGTCGAAGACGCCCTCCACGCAACCCGGGCAGCGGCGGAAGAGGGCGTGTTGCCGGGCGGCGGCGTGGCCCTGCTGCGGTGTGAGGAGGCGGTCGAGAAGGTCCGCTCCAGCGCTCGCGGCGACGAGAAGATCGGCGTCGACATCGTGCTCCGGGCCCTCAGTTATCCGCTGCGGCAGATCGCCAACAACAGCGGCATCGACGGTTCGGTGGTTGCCGACGAGGTCCGCCAGAAGCCGACCACGACCGGTTACGACGCCCATGCCGCAAAGTACGTCGACATGTTCAAGGCGGGGATCATCGACCCCTTGAAGGTCGTGCGCACGGCCTTGCAGAACGCGTCGAGTATCGCTGGATTGATGCTCACCACCGAGACCCTGGTCACCGATCTTCCCAAGGAAGACAAGAAGGGCAAGCAGCGCGTCGAAGGCGCGGTGCGTTGAGATTTCGGCCCCTCTCCCGTTCGCGGGAAAGGAAGCGGTCGTTCGGGGATGTCCAGCGACGCTGGCGTCCCCGCCCGCTCCGTAGGATGGGTTGATAACACGTGCTACACTTGTGAGAATGGTTC
>CAZFKF010000798.1:0-3500 GCA_964518805.1 uncultured Planctomycetaceae bacterium
CCGAGAAGTGGGTCAGCGGCAATCCGCTCGACAATCCCGTGGGAATAAGCCTGCAAAAGGGGATGCTGTTCGTCGTGGATCCTCGGGCCAAAGGAGTGTTCGAGATCGACTCAACGGGGAAACCGACACGACGCAACCTTGGCCCGTGAACTGCGCGTTCTGAGCCGGAGTGGATTCCATGCCGAAGCCCGTGGTCCGACTGTCGAAGCGAAAGAAGGCGATCTTTGCGCTCGTTACGGTCGCCGCATTCTTCGTGCTGTTGGAGTTCGGGCTGAGCCTTGCGGGGGTCCAGCCGCTGTTCGTGAAGCGAGACCCGTTCGTCGGCTTTCAGCCCGGCGTGCCTCTGTTCGTGCGCGAAGGCGATTCCTTCCAGACCAATCCGGCCAAGACCTGCTATTTCAACCTCCAGAAGTTCCCGGCCAAGAAGGGCGCCAACGCCTATCGCGTGTTTTGTCTGGGGGGATCGACGACGTTCGGGCATCCGTACGACTACCGTACGTCGTTCAGCAACTGGCTCCGCGAACGTCTGGCAGATGCGGGGCCGGACCGCGAATGGGAGGTCATCAATTGCGGCGGCATCTCGTACGCCAGCTACCGCGTGTGCCTCTTGATGCAGGAATTGGTCCAATACCAGCCGGACTTGTTCGTCGTCCTCACCGGGCATAACGAATTCCTGGAAGACCGCACCTACGGCGAGCTGCGAGACCGCAGTTGGCTGAGCCAAGCGGTGAATTCGCTGGTGGTCCGCACTCGCACCGGCAGCGTGATGGCCTCGTTGATGGGCGCCGCTTCGTCCCGGCCGGTGGGCGAGGGGAAATTGCTTGACGCGGAGGTCGACACGAAGCTGGAGCATAGCGTAGGACCGTCGACCTATCATCGCGACCGGCAGCGGAGCGAGCAGATCGTCGCGCATTTCCGCTTGAGCCTGGACCGGATGTGCGCCATCGCGCGGTCGGCCGGTGCGCGGGTGATCTTCGTCAAGCCTTCCTGCAATATGCGCGGGTTCTCTCCCTTCAAGAGCGAGGCCGGCGAACTCGATGCGGCTGCCGCGAAGCGATGGCAACAGACCATCGCCGAGGCCCGGAAGGCCAAGACCGAGGGGCGGACCAGCGAGGCCGTCGAAAGCTTCCTCGAAGCCGCGCACATCGATCCTCAATACGCTCAAGGGCTGTGGGAAGCCGGAGACGCGCTGTGCGCCGTGGGCCGCCATGCCGAGGCCCGCGAGTTCTTCGTCCGCGCCGTGGACGAGGACATCTGCCCGCTGCGGGCCACGTCAGCCATTCAGGACGCCGTGGTCGAGGCGGCCCAGTCCAATCGAACGCCGTGGATCGATTTTCCAAGACTGCTCGAAGACGTGATGCCGGGCCCGGCGGAGACGCATATCCTGGGCGACGAGAGCTTCCTGGATCACGTGCACCCGACGATCGAAGGGCACCGCCTCCTGGCTTGGGCCTTGTTCGAGCAATTGGCGGCCTGGAACGTCGTCGCGACGCAGCCGTCGGATGCGGCGGTCGTCCAGCGCGTATCGCAGAAGGTGCTGGCGGGAATCGATGCGAGGGCCCAGGCCAAGGCGCTGGTCCAGGTGATTCAAGTGCTCATCTGGGCGGGGAAGGCCGGCGAGGCGTTGCAGTTGGCCGAAAAAGCCGAGCTGGTGTGCCCCGGGCTGTCGGAGGTGTCGTGCTATCGAGGCCGGGCCTTGGAGAAGATGGGGCGGATCGACGAGGCCGTGAAGTGCTACGACGAAGCCGTGCGGCGAGATCCGGACGACTCGATGGCCTTGTCCCGTGCGGCGTCTGCGGCCCTGGATCGGGGAGCCCTCAAGAAGGCCCGAACCTACTTCGCCACAGCCATTCTCCGCACGCCGCCGTCGGCCCCCGTGAGTTTTCGCGCTCACTTGCACATGGGTCTGGGGCTTACGTTCGCGCGGCTCCAGCAATGGAAGGAGGCCAAGATCGAGTTCCAGACGGTCCTCCAATTGACGCCCGATCAGATTGAGGCCAAGGAGTTTCTCCAGCGCGTCGAAGCGGACATGGCTCGCGACGACCTGCCTCGCCTGCCCGGGCTCGATGAAAGCGGCAGCGGCAAGCCCAAATAGCATGAGGGATGGATTGGTGAAACGGTTTATCGGGGTGCTTGCCTGTGCTGTGGCGGCGGCGGCGGGCGTGTTGGTTTGGCAGACCGCATTCCGTCCCGAAGCCCCGAAACCGAGGCCGAAACCTGCTCCGGTCGTGGCTCCGGACGTTGCGCCGCGGGTGATTCCGCAGCCGAAGGATCGGGACGTCGCCGGTTCGCGCGCGGCCGATTGCCCGATCCGGCTGCGCGAGGTGACCGAAGAGTGCGGCGTGGCGTTCCAGCACGTCGACGGCGGCGGCGGCCACGAGGGACGCCATTACATCCTGGAGGCCATGTCGACCGGATTAGCCGCACTCGACTACGACCGCGACGGGCTCGTGGACGTCTATTTCCCCAATGGCGCGCCCCTGCCGGGCAGCACGTTCGACCGGCCGCCGCGGCACGCTTTGTATAAGAATCTGGGCGGGTGGAAGTTTCGGGAGGTTGCCGAGCCGGCAGGCGTGGCCTGCACCGTCTATGGAATGGGGATTACCGTCGGCGATTACGACAACGACGGCTGGCCGGACGTGTACTTGGACAATTTCGGCCCCAATATCCTGTTGCGCAACAACGGCAACGGGACGTTCAGCGACGTGACCCAGCGTGCCGGCGTGCCGGCCACGACGCCCAGCGGGCTTCTGGCTCGCAAAGTGGGTGCAGGGGCGTGCTTTCTGGACGCCGACGGCGACGGCGAACTGGATCTCTACGCCGGCAGTTACATCGAGCTGGACTTGAAGGCGCACGTTACGCGGATGAAACAGGGGTTTCCGTTCTACCCGTCGCCGCAGGACTACGTGGCCATTCCCGACACCCTCTACCACAACAACGGCGATGGCACGTTCGCCAACGTAAGCCAAGAGTCGGGAATCGCCGCCCACGCCGGCCGCAGCATGGGCATGACCGCGGCCGACTATGACAACGACGGCCGCACCGACCTCTTCGTGTGCAACGACGTGCAGGAGAACTACTTGTTTCACAACGTCGGCCAGGGCAAGTTCGAGCAAGTTGGCCTTCTGGCCGGCGTGGCCCTGACGCCCAACGCCGAAATGGTGGCCAACATGGCCGTCGACTCCGGCGACTACAGCAACGAGGGCTGGCTGTCGTTCTTCACCACCAATTACCAGAACCAGCACAAGATGCTCTTGCACAACATGCGCGACGGCATGTTCGAGGACGTCACCCTGGCCACCGGGGCCGACGCCGGATGCTACGCCTACGTCAACTGGGGCTGCGGCATGGTTGACTTCGACAACGACGGCCACAAGGACATCTTCATCGGCAACGGCCACACCGAGGACAATATCGAACGGATCGACCGTACGACGGCCTACCGCTGCCACAACGCGCTGTTGTGGAACACCGGCAAGGGAAGATTCATCAACGTCTCC
>CAZFKF010000799.1:0-3498 GCA_964518805.1 uncultured Planctomycetaceae bacterium
GGCCAGGCCAGCGGCTGGTCTGCCTGGCGCAAGGCGAGTTCGGCAAGCGTAAGGAGATACGCACGCTGACCGCCGACGACGCCTGCCGCGGCGGCGTCGGCGGCCAACTCTTGCTCCAGGCGCAAGCGGCTCATCAGCCAGTGCAGCAGAGGGTGATAGAAGTGGAGCATCACGCCCAGTTGACCGCATGCCACGGCCAGGAAGTCGTTGCGCCGTACGTGGCCGATCTCGTGGGCCAGCACCGCGCGGCGCTGCTCGGCGGTCCAATCGGTCCACAGACTTGGCAAGAGAATCACGGGCCGTCGCCATCCGATCGTGGCTGCCGTGGTCAAGTCGCTCGACTGGCGGACCTCGATCCGCCGCAGGCAGTTTAACTCCGCACGCAGCGTATCGACCAGTTCGTTGAGAGCCGCATCCTCGACTGGCCGGCTTCGCCTTCGCTGGGCGCGCACCGCGAGCAACCCCAGGGTCAGCCAAGCCGTTCCAACGCCCGCAGCGGTGAACATCAAGACCGCCAGAAGGGCCGGCCATTGCCAGCCCGGTTCCGGGGCGATCGGTTGAGGACGCGATAAGTCTTCCAGGACTGTCTGCCACCACACGATGGCGCCGGACAGCCCCTCGCGCTTCTGTAGGCTGGGACTCTGTCCCGACCCGGTCGGGACGGAGTCCCAACCTACGTTGCCTGCAACCGAGGCTCGGCCGTCTTCGTGCGGCGATCCGGATTCATGCGGCGGCGTGGTCCACGCGAATTGCCATCGCGGCCAGGGCACGACCGCAAGGACGGTGAGGAGCACGATCGTCAACAGTCCGGCCAGGACGACCGGGGCCGCGGCGGCCGAACGCAAGCGGTGGACAATCAGGTAAAGCACGCCGCACACGGCCGCTAGCAACGTGACTTGCACGACGCACCACAGCAGGGCGATTCCTACGGCGTTCATCGCGATTTCTCCTCAAGGATCGATTCCAACACGGCCCGTTCCTTGGCGGTCAGCTTGCGCTGCTCCAGGAGCCGCAAGAGCAATTGCTCGCGCGAGCCGCGGAAGACCCGCTCGATCAGGTCGCCCACGAGACTGCCAGACACCTCGTCGAACGATCGTAGCGGGCGGAACAGAAAGGGACGCTCGGCGGTCGTCTGCTCGAGAAAGCCTTTTTCGGTGAGGATTCGGACCAGCGTGGCCACCGTGGTGTACGCCAGGTCGCGGCCCGACTGGGCCAGCCGGTCGCGGACGTCGGCCACGGTCGACTGGCCACCCGCCCAAAAGACGTGCATCACCTCGAGTTCGCGTTCGGTGAGTTCCCGGGCACGGGGTCTAGCCATGGTCGTGGGCTCCTGAGCCAAACGGCATTTCGTGATTCGACGACGACGGACTGGGAGCGTGAAGGGGTTGGGAATCTTTGGTTTATTAGATTTGGTTTTATCGTAGCGAATCCGGCGGCGGTGTCAAGAGGGCGAAAAGGTGCGATCGGCGCAGGTCTCCCGACCTCGCCGATCTGCCGACCGCAGGTCTCCCTGGTTCCTGGAGACCTGCGGTTCTCTCGTGTGCGGGGTCAGAGACCCGCGCACAGCGCGGGGCGTGCAGCCAGTGTGGCATGCTCTCACGATGCGGAGCATCGGGTGAGCATGGAAAGTGCCACGGCGCTTTCCATGCCGACCCGCGGCTGCGCCGCGTGACAGCATGCCACACAATCCGAGAAAGGCGGAAGTTGTTCTTCGGCCGCTTCGTACCGTGTTGCCTTGCGACCCGGCGTCTCCGCGCCGAGGTCACTTCAGCCCCAAGTCGCGTCGCAGGAGCCAGTCGCGGGCCCGGTCGGGGAGGAATTTGAAGAGGAAGAACGCCAGGCGGGTTTGGGTGCCGAGGGGATAGCGGGTCTTGGGGCGCCGGGCCGTGAGGGCGTGGACCACCGCACGCACGACGCGCTCGACCGGCATCCCCGCGCCCGCCAGACGCAGCGACGCCTCGCGCATGGCCTGCATGTCCTCGCCATAGAGGGCCTCGGCGGCGGGCGTCATGTCGCCGAGCACGCGATCGACCTCGCCGTGGGCCTTGTCCCAGATGGGCGTCTTGACGCTCCCGGGCTCGATGAGCGAGACCCAGATGCCCCAGCGGCGCAACTCAATGCGGAGGACATCGGTGACCGCCTCGAGGGCGAATTTCGACGCGGCGTAGGCCCCGCTATAGGGCACGGCGACCCGGCCGCTGAACGAGCCCACGTTGACGATCCGACCCCGGCACCGTCGCAACAGCGGCAGCATGGCCTGGGTCACGGCCACCTGGCCCACCAGATTGACTTCCAGTTGACGCCTGAGTTGGCTGGTGGCCAACGTTTCCAAGGGGCCGCCGACCATGATCCCCGCGTTGTTGACCAGGCCCGCCAGCGGGCCGCTGTCGAGCGACTCGCCCACGGTTTTGGCCGCTTCCGCGATGCTGTCCTCGTCGGTCACATCGATCATCAACGGAACGAGCATGTGCGACGCCTGCTCTTGAAGCCGCAATCCGTCGGCCGCCTTGCGCACGCCGGCGAAAACGCGAAAGCCCCGGCGGTGCAGTTCCAGGGCGCAAGCCGCCCCGATCCCGGTCGACGCCCCGGTGACCACCACGGATTGTGTCAGATCGTGACGGGAGGCGGACACGGCAGGCCCTCGGCGGGACTTGGGATCGCGATGGGATTACGTGACGGCGAAGCGGTTCGTGGTGCGGGGCCCGAAGCCTTCGGGCGTCGAGGGATGCGTTCAGTGTATCATTCGCGGGCACGGCGATCCAGGAAATGGACACCGTCGCTCATTGGGCATCGAGGATTTCGATCTTCAGCCGGCCGGCCACCTGGGCTACGGGGAGGAAGCAGCTTAAGGCCGAGGCACCGGCCAGGTTGCTGGCGACGAGTTTGAGGTGGGCCGCACCGATGCCGCCCTGGGCCAGCGTGGCGTCCATGGGGATCCAGCGGCCCTCCAGGAACATCTCTGTCCACATGTGGTAAAGGAATGTCTGCTTCTGGTAGACGAGCCCAATGGCCACCCGGGCGGGAATTCCCCGGGCGCGGGCCAGAGCGGCCAGCAGCACCGCATGTTCGGTGCAGTCGCCCTCGCCCGAACGGAGCACATCCACGGCCGTGTCGAATGCCTGCGAGAAGCCGGGCCGCGGAATGCGGTCGTGGGCGTAGCGTTCCAGGGCCACGGCCAGCGCCCAGGGGTCCTTCACGTCCCCGGCAGCCTCCTTGGCGGCAGCAACGATTTCGGGGTGGTCGCTTTGGATCCAATTGTTCGGTTCGCGGTCTTTGGCGGTGGGTGGGTCGGGCTTGGCCTCGGGGTTGCCCGTCGAATCGCCGGGCCGCAGGGCGTAGACCGTCACCTCGGCGGTGTTCGCGTCCACGGGACGGACTTGCTGCGAAGGGCCCGACGCAAAGACCGCCGCCGGATTCTCCCTCTCGACGTGCACCCGATAGCGCACCCGTTTCGTCGCGTGCGGCTGCTTGAGCCGGTGATCGACCTTGATCGCCACG
>CAZFKF010000800.1:0-3495 GCA_964518805.1 uncultured Planctomycetaceae bacterium
TTGCAGATCGCGGGGTACTTCTGGAGAATCGTGCTCTCCTCGGGGCTGGCCAGATGCGTCTCCAACACGATGAGCCCTTCGCGGCGCGCCAGCCGGAACAGATCGTAGAGGGCCTTGAAGAGCTCTTCGTAGGTCCGTTCGTTGAAGGGCGACCCTTTGATGCACTGGATGATCCCATGGACCAGGTAGACCAGCACCTTCTTGGGCGACATCACGATCAGCGATCCCAACGCCGCTCCGCCGATGGTTACGATTTCCGACGGGTGGATGAGCGCAGCGAAGTGTCCTCCGGCCCAGGTGAACCCGGCCAGGACCGCGCCGATCACTACCACACAGCCAACGATGACAATCATGTCTTGCCCGCCAGATCTCCATGCTCGTTCGGAGGTCGCCGCACGGCGATTCCTACCCCAGAGTTATGTAGCATGAAATTGCCCGCCGTGGAGAATGTCAGACAGCCGCGATCGAGAAGCCCCCCCCCCCACACACAAGGGTGGGTGCGAAGATCCGCTCTCCTTGGCGTGAGGACTCAAGTCGCTGTGACGTATGTTTGTACCGAACGCCCCGGGAGCAGCCTCCCTCAACCAGCGTCCAGCGGCGGGGCCAACCGCCGCGCCAGCCGCGTCGCTGCAACTTGTTGCTCCTGAGCCACTTGGGCGTCGCAGGGCCACGAGAGAAAGGATTTCATGCATGATATCGTTTGTCTGGACCGTAGGCTCCGCGATTCGCCTCGGCTGCGCGCTCGCGGTGATTGCTCCAGCCGGAGCCGCTCTGTGGCAGGCGTCACGCTGCCCAAGCCGCATGGAGCGATGGGGGCTGCGATTGGCCGGTTTGGCCCTGCTAATCCATGCGGTGGTCTTGACGCTGCGAGCCACGTGCCGTTTCGATAACCCTGCGCTCGGTTCCTCCCTAGCGCTGATTCAAGGCTGGTGCATCTTCGGCGCGATCGGGGGCGCATGGCTGTGCGCGAAGAATCAAGTCCCTTCGGGACCCGGCCTTCTGCGGCTGCGGCGCTGGTTTCCGTGCGCAGGATTGACGATTGTCTTCGGATTGGGTTGGCTGATCGTTGCGGACCGCGGAAACGTGGCGGCGGTAACGGTCGAACATGTGAGCGTGCAGGACGGCCCGCTCGGTACACATGGTCCAGGAACCTTGGGTGAACAGGCAGACTCCGTCCATGGTTTGGGCTCCGTGACCGTCGGTGATCAGCCGAAGGCATGGGAACAGGCCGCCTCGCGCCGCTTCTCGGCAGGCCTTCCGGTGCTTCTGGGGGCCGCTCTGGTGATTGGCGTCCTGGTGGCGCTCTCCGCACGGCCTTGACCGCCGACCGGTTGTCTTCCCGGCGCCCGTGGACGACAATGAGAGCGAACCGCACTGCTCTGGGAGACACGCTATGCCCGAGGCAACGCTTGACTACGGCACGTGCGAGCAGTTTTCCGCATTCCAGGCAAAGCGCCGGCAGGAGCTTTGGGGGCTGTTGGGCGACCTGCCGTCCCGTCTCGCGCCTACCGCCCGGCTCCTCCAAGAAGAACGAGGGCCCGGTTACACGCTCGAACACCTGGAACTGGACCTGAACGGCCTGGAATCGGTGCCGGCACTGCTGCTGGTGCCCGACAAGAGACAAGAGCGGGCCCCAGGACTCCTCTACATTCATGCCCACGGCGGCGACTACGATCGTGGCAAGGAAGAACTGCTCCGGGGCCGCGACGTTCTCAAGCCTTACGCCCCGGTGTGCGCTGAGAAGGGAATTGTGGCCTTGGCCATCGATAGCTGGTGCTTCTCCCAACGCAAGCACAAAGCCGACGGCGTGCGAGGCGAACACGACGCGTTCAAGTTCATGCTCTGGCGCGGCCAGGTCCTCTGGGGAATGATGCTTTTTGACGAGTTTCAGGCCGTCACCTATCTTCGAGGCCGGCCGGAGGTCGATCCCGAACGGATTGGCGTCTTCGGCCTCTCGATGGGCTCAACCAAGGCGTGGTGGCTGGCCGCCCTGGACCCGCGGATCACCTGCTGCGCCCACCTCTGTTGCCTGACCGACTACGAAGAGCTTATCCGGATCGACAATCTGGTGGGCCACGGCGTGTATTACTACGTGCCCAGCCTGCTAAAGCACTTTCAGGCGCACGAGATCTGCGAACTGATCGTGCCCCGGCCTCACCTGAGCCTGAACGGTCGGCGCGATCTGCTGACGCCGCCGGCAGGCGTGGAGCGGATTCGCGATCACCTGATGCCGCTGTACGGGAAATACGGCCGCGAAGCAGACTGCCGCGTCGAGTTGGAAGACTGTGCCCACGAGGAGACGCCTGCCATGCGGGCCGCGGTGCTGGATTGGTTCGATAAGCATCTGGCGATGGCGTGAGGAACGGGGGCCGACTGCGGCATGACGACGCACACGTGGACGTTGATCTTGGCGAGCGAGTGGGCGATCCGGCTCGTCATGCTGTTCTATGTGCCGCACCGGCGCAGTGCCGCCGCCGCGCGGAGCTGGTTGCTGTTGATCTTGCTGGAGCCCTACGTGGGGCTAGTGCTGTACTGGCTCTTCGGTCGGGCCTATCTGCCGCGCTGGCGGATCGAGCTCCACCAACAGGCATGCCGGGTCATCCGCACCTACAGCGGAGAGTTCTTCGGTCGGCACGCGATCCATCCCGAACTCCCCCCGGACTTCCGCCAGGCGGTGACGCTGGCCCAGAATCTCGGCGACTTCGGCATTCTGGGCGGGAATCGTCTTGAACTGTTGTCCGACTACGAGGGAAGCATCGAACGGCTGATCGAGGACATTCGTGCCGCCCAGCACCACGTGCACCTGCTGTACTACATCTTCGCCGATGATCGCACGGGCCGGCGCGTGACCGAAGCCCTGGTTCAGGCCGCTCAACGGGGCGTGCGATGCCGGATTCTGATGGACGGATTGGGCTCGCGGAGAGCGCTGCGGAGCCTCGCTCCCGAGATGCGGGCGGCCGGAATCGAAGTCATCGAAGTGCTGCCCATCCGGTTCTTCCGCTTTCGTCTTCGCCGCGCGCGACTCGATCTGCGCAACCATCGCAAGATCGCCGTCTTCGACGGCCGTGTGGCCTACGTCGGCTCCCAGAACCTTGTTGATGCCGATTTCAAGCCTGGCCTGGTCTACAAGGAGTTGGTCGCCCGAGTCACAGGGCCCGTGGCCCTGCAACTGCAGGCCGTCTTCCTCACCGACCATTTTTTGGAGACGCAAGCCCCGGACTACGAACCGGCGGCGTTTCCCGAACCGCGCGCCGCGGGAGCCACCGTGGCCCAAGCCCTCCCGAGCGGGCCCGGTTACCCCTATGCCAACAACCAGCGGCTCATCGTGTCGCTGCTTTACGCTGCCAAGGAGCGGGTGGTGATTACCACGCCGTACTTCGTCCCCGACGAGGCCCTGCTCCAGGCGATTCAGGCAGCCAGTCTCCCGGGTGTGCAAGTCCACCTGGTTGGCTCGCGCAAGCCGGACCATGTTCTTGTCGGATGGGCCCAGCGGTT
>CAZFKF010000801.1:0-3494 GCA_964518805.1 uncultured Planctomycetaceae bacterium
GTGGTGTCGATCAATCCTCGCGACCTAAGGGCGGCCCGCGACAAGGACGCCGCGGTGGCCTCCATGCTCTTAGCCGAGATAGCCGCTCGGGCCAAGGCCGAGGGGCTTTCGCTGCACGAGAAGCTCGACGCCCTGTTCCGCCGCTACGGCTGCCACGCCGAGAGGACGGTTTCCCAGACCATGCCCGGCGCCCAAGGAATGGAACAGATGCTGCGGCTCATGGCCCGGTTCCGGCAGACGCCGCCGCGCGAGTTGGGCGCAATGCCCGTGGCACGCGTGCGCGACTACAAGAACAACACCGTCCTCGACACGACCACTCGCAGCACCGCTCCGCTTCCGGGGCCCACGGGCGATCTCGTCATGCTCGACCTCGCGGCGGAAGGCAACTACGTGGCCGTTAGGCCATCGGGCACGGAGCCGCAAATCAAGCTCTACATGTTCGCCTATCAACCGCCAGCCGACATCGCCAACCTTGCCGCAACCAAGGCGGATTTGCTGAAACGACTCGATCGCATGGAGGCCGATCTAGTGGCGTATGCGAAGGAGTAGGCAAGAGGCTCTGAGCAATCGCGAAAACGGGCGGAATGAGGAATCGCTAGGCAAAGGCACAGTCAGCCGCACGCGCCACATCTGATTTCGCGCTTTCGCCCGTTCGCGATCCATTCGCCCTAACCGATGCAATGAGACCCAATGGTGATGCTGAGATCAAGCCCCATGTGATCTTGTGGCGTGGTGGCGGCCGAATCACCGCGTGGCCGGTTGGCGGATCGTGGCCGGGCCGCAGGGGCTGGCCGAAGGCTGTACGTAGGTCGTGCCCGACGACTGATAGCTCGGCGGACAAGGTTGCGAGTAATACGGTTGCTGATAGACGGGCTGCTGATAGGACGGCTGGGAGTAGGCTGGCGGGTACGGGTACTCGTCCCAGCGATTGCATCCGGTCGCTACCGCGGCAAGCACCAGAAAGGCGGCAATCCTTAGACCCTTCATGCGTCACGTCCTTTGCCCACGAAGGGCGCATCGAGGATTGGGGCAGTATTGGTGGAGGCGAGATCGTAGCAGGCGGCTTCCAGGGTGTCAAAGGCAAACTCCGCCGATTCCGCCCACAGTCGCCTGATTCGCTATTCTGCGGGTTGGTCATGCACCCCAAATCTGAAGCGGAGACGGCGAAGAACCGGACATCCGCTTCCCGCACCCTGCGCATCCTGCCCATACCAACAGGATTCTGCTGCCTCCAGTGCCCAACCCGGTGCTGAGGGGAGGATGGCGACATCGGTCAGAACAAGTGCGGCACGAAGCGGCTGAGGTTTCCCGTGACAGGGCTTTCATCTTCACGGATCCCAATGCCGCAGGCCCAGCCGTTGACAACCCAACTGCCGATGCAGGCGTAGTGCTTGCCGTCGAGGCAGGGCATAGGGCATGCCTCCTGATAGACCGCCGGGCCGTCGTACGGGCCGTCGGTGGCAAGGACGAGTCGCCCTTGCCGGAAGACCTGGACGTTCGCCCCCTCGCGGCTCAGGATGGGCTTGGCCACATAGTCGCCCCTGGCAAGCGGCTCAAACGACGCCTCTAGCAGGAACGGGTTTCGCGGGTAGAGATCCCAAAGGATCGGGAGAATCGCTTTGTTGCTCAGGAGGGCCTTCCACGGGGGCTCCAGCCAACGGCAACGACTGGTGGGCAAGTGGGCGGCATACTGCTCCCGGTAAAGCCATTCCCAAGGGTAGAGCTTGAAGCAGTTGAAGATCGGGGACTCGTTCTTGTCGGTGAACACGCCCCGCGAACTGTCCCACCCGATGTCTTCGATATTGATGTGCGCGGTCTGGCAGCCGCTTTGCATGGCAACGTCGCGGAGGTAGGTGACCGTCATGTAGTCCTCGACGCAGCCGGCCAGCGAGGCAAAGTACATCCGGCCCGGCCGCTCGTTGGCCACGAGCTTCCACACCTCCAGAAGCCGCTCGTGAATCGAATTGAACTGGGTGGAGTGCGGAAAACAGTCCTGAAGCCAGTACCACTGGACGACGGCTGCTTCGAGCAGGGCGGTGGGCGTGTCGGCGTTGTACTCCAGCAGCTTGGGGCTGCCCGTTCCGTCATACGCCAGGTCGAAGCGACCGTAGACCGTCCGCTCGTCACGCTCCCACGAGTCGCGGATATAGGGATGGAACTCCCGGGGAATGAGGAATCGGTCGAGAAGGTCGGCATCGAGGACGTGCTGGACCGCCGCCAGACACATCTGATCCAGGGCGTAGGTGGCCGATTCGATGGCGTCGATCTGCCGGGCGGTGAATTCGTAGTAGACGCTTTCGTCCCAATAGGGGATTTCGTCGGCCGTGTGGTAGTGCATCCCCTGCGATTCGACGATCTTCTGCCAGTCGTCCCGCGGTTCGATCGAGTGTCGCCGCATCAGGAGGCTACTCCGTGAGCCGACGCGCCGAAACCTCCCCGCGTCGAGCCCCCGGCGCTGAACCGGGAACCGGCGCTGCTCCGGGCGCCGGGGCTCGACGAGATTCCGCGGCTACCGTGAAAGAAGTGGGGCCCCCAGTGGTGAGGATGGCCGCTGGTGGAGCCTTGTCCGGCCGGACCCGCGGCCGCCGCCTTCTCCTCCTCCGTCTTTTCCGCTTCCGCCACCGGTTCGGAGTGGCAGCCGTGAAGCACGAGCGAGGAGGAAACTAGGACCAGACTGATCTGCTTGGTGAGACGGTTCACCGGCTTCTCCTTTTCCGCGCGCGAGCGCAGCCGGAACCTCCCGTATTACTGGATCACGTGGGCCGCCATGTAGGCGATTCCCAACAGCAGGGCGCCGACGACAAGGGCCACGGCCAGGTTCTTCTCGCAGAGTTCCTTCTGAACGTCGATCTGCGGCGTGATCTTGTCGAAAAGCCAGTAGCCCAACAAGAGCAGGGCGATGCCGATCAGGCCGAACAGGGCCGACCCCAACGCCCCGCGCAACAAATCGTGGGACAGGGAACCAACGACGTCTTCCGCCGCGAACAGCCACATCATGACGACCACCTCTCGAAAAGAGTCAATCGGCAACCCCATCCCCAACGGTCCGCATTGTAGCCGTCGCCGCGCGGATTGGGTAGAAGCCGCACGGGGCCGTCGCCGGCCTGCGGCAAGCGCTACTTGGTCCGGGTCTGCGGCTGATCGGAGGGCGAGGACTGCCGGGCAACTCGGCCAGCGCCCAGGGCTGCACCGATCCAGCCGTCCTCGACCACCAGTTGCGTGAAGACGAGGTCCTGGAGACGCGGCTCGTTGAGCACGCGTTCGGGGACGGCCATGATCGGCCGCTCCTTGGGGAATGTCTTGCCGAACACGGCGCGCAGGCCGATTTGCGACCGGGTGTTCAGCCGCGATCCGGTGAGTTGAACCACATCTTCGCGCATCAGTTGCACCATGCGTCCCTGAACGCGAGGCCGTAGCAGTACGCGAACCTGGAAATCGTCCCAAGCGTAGGGCGGCTTGACGAGACGCGCCATGGCCAGCCTGAGGATCACTTT
>CAZFKF010000802.1:0-3493 GCA_964518805.1 uncultured Planctomycetaceae bacterium
GGCTGCGTTCGATCCAACAACCCCGCCGCCTAGAATGACGATGTGGGCGGGTGCCACGCCAGACACCCCACCTAAGAGGATTCCGCGGCCCATCTGAGGGCGTTCGAGGTACTTGGCCCCTTCCTGGATGCTCATGCGACCGGCCACTTCGCTCATGGGCGTCAGCAAGGGCAGAAGACCCCGATCATCGCGGAGCGTCTCGTAAGCCACGGCGATGCATCCGGATTTCAAAACGGCCTCGGTAAGTGGCCGGTCGGCGGCAAAGTAAGAATAGGTAAAGACGATCAGGCCGCGTCGTAGGCGTGGGCTCTCTTCCGGTTGCGGCTCTTTGACTTTCAGCACCAGGTCCGCCTCGCCGTAGACCCGGCCCGGTCCGGCGACCATCTCAGCTCCATGCTGGATGTAGTCGTGATCGGCCAGGCCCGAGCCAAGTCCCGCCCCAATCTCCACCAGTACTTTGTGGCCCGCCCGGGCTAACTCGTGAACACCCACCGGGAGCACCCCAACCCGATACTCGTCGCGTTTCACTTTTCGGAATTCCGACGATCGTGGTCGCGCTCCTTCGAATCCGAATCTCGAAGATCGGCATCGGTTTAGCGAGAGAATGCGCCTTCGTGTGCCCCTCACAATATCTCAAGGAATCACGAACGCTCAGTCGGCCCTATTTTAGGGGTTGGTTGGTTGGCATGTTGGGGTGGATCGATAGAGACCGTTCGCGTCGTGGTCTCGGCAAACCGATGGTTCGCTGGTTACAATAGCTGCCGTACGCAGACGGCCCGCCTGAGATTGCTTCCCGCCGCATCGACACACCCCCGAGGAACCGAAGGATGATGAATTGCAGTCCCGTTCGGCTCGCAGCGATGTTCACGACGGTCTTGTCTTTGGCAATGGCAGAGGGCCGCGCGGCGGAGCTGACCGGCGTGGATTCGCTCCGCGCGGCGATCCGCGACCTGGAGGCGGCATTTCCGGATCGGTACCCCCGCGAGCCCGGCTTCCTGGCCCGGCTCGATAGCCTGGTGAAGCGGGCCCAGCAGGCGCAGGGCGAGGAACTCCGCCGCGTGCAGTCCGACTTGGAGGCATTGCGCCGCGAGGCGTTGGTGGCCAATCCGCTGGTGAGCGCCCGCCCGATCCTGTTCGTCACCCGTAAGCAGTACCGCCCCGACCATCACAACACCGAGACGATGTTTCAGACCGGCGAGATCAATACCCAAAGCTTCGAGGGAGGCGGGGCGCTGAAGACCTTGCAGTTCGGCCCGGACGGCAAGGAGACCGTCAAGACGATTCTGTCCGTGCCGCAAGGGATCGTCCGCGACCCGGACGTGCATTTCGACGGCAAGAAGATCCTCGTTGCCTTGCGGCACAACCGCGAGGACGATTACCACGTCTACGAGATCAACACCGATGGCACGGGACTCGTGCAGCGCACCTTCGGTTCTCGCATTACCGACGTCGATCCGATCTATCTGCCGACCGGGGAGATTGTCTTCACCTCCACGCGGCAGCCCAAATACTGCATGTGCAATCGGCACATCATGGGCAACCTGTTCAAGATCGATGCCGACGGATCGCACCTCCAGCAACTCGGGCGCAACACGCTCCACGAGGGGCACGGCTCGCTGCTGCCCGACGGCCGCGTGCTCTACGACCGCTGGGAATACGTCGACCGCAACTTCGGCAATGCGCAGGGCGTGTGGACGGTCTTTCCCGACGGCACGCAGCCGGCCGTATGGTACGGCAACAGCAGCAATTCGCCGGGCGGGGTGCTCGACGCGCGGGCCATCCCCGGGTCCGAGGCCATCATCGCCACCTTCTCGTCCTGCCACGACCGTCCCTGGGGCGCGTTGGCGATCGTCGACCGCCGGCGTGGCGTCGACGGCCGAGAACCGGTGGTCCGAACCTGGCCGCCCAGCGCGATCGACTTGGTCGATCGTGGCAACTACGACATTTTCACGCAGGTGCAGCCGAAGTACGAAGATCCCTACCCGCTCTCCGACAAGTACTTCCTTTGCTCGCGGATGATCGGCCGCGGGGAAGAGATGGGCCTCGTGCTGCTCGACGTGTTCGGCAACGAGATCGTGCTGCACGCCGAGGCCCCGGGGTGTTTTGACCCCATGCCACTGGGGCCCCGGGCGCGGCCGCCCGCCATCACCTCGCGCACCGCCCTGGCCCGCTCCGAGGGCCATTTCCTGGTGGGCGACGTCTACGAGGGAACGGGCATGAAGTCCATTCCGCGCGGCACGGTGAAGTATCTCCGCGTGGTCGAATCGCCGGAAAAGCGGTTTTGGACCGGTCCCGCCTGGGACGGCGGCACGGGCCAGCAGGCCCCCGGCATGAACTGGGACGATTTCATCAACAAGCGGATCCTCGGCACCGTGCCGGTCGAATCCGACGGAAGCGCCTATTTCACCGTGCCCGCCGACCGGTTCGTCTATTTCCAATTGCTCGACGAGCGGAAGATGATGATCCAGTCGATGCGGAGCGGTACGGTGGCCCGGCCGGGCGAAACCACCGGCTGCGTGGGCTGCCACGAAGGGCGGCGCTCGGCCACGACGGTCGCCAAGACGCCCCTGGCGGCGCGCCGCGGGCCCAGCCGGCTGGAGCCCTGGTACGGCCCGTCGCGGAAGTTCAGCTACCTGACCGAAGTCCAGCCGGTGTTCGACAAGCATTGCGTGTCGTGCCACGACTACGGCAAGGAGGCGGGCAAGAAGTTGAATCTGGCCGCCGACGTGGGGTTGATCTTCAACACCTCGTACGCCGAATTGCGGACCAAGAACTACGTGCGCGTGGTCGGGGCCGGTCCGCCGCAGGTGCTGCCGCCCAAGCAATGGGGCTCGCACGCCAGCCCGCTGGTCAAGACGCTCCTCGCCGGCCACGGCAAGCCGGAGATCGACGGCCAGGTGAACCTCGACCGCGAATCGATCGACCGGGTCATTACCTGGATCGACATCAACGCCCCCTATTACCCAGAGTATTCGACCGCGTTTCCGGACAACTTGTTCGGCCGCGCGCCGATCGACATGGGCCAGGTCCAGCGCCTGGGGCAGTTGGTGGGCCTCAACCTCGCCGACCGCAGCTTCGTCGCCGCCGTGAGCTTCACGCGGCCCGAACTGAGCACGTGCCTGACCGCCCTCGCCAACCAGCAAGACCCTCGCCGGCGCGAAGCCCTGGCGATCCTCGAATCCGGCAAACAGAGGCTCGCCACACGGTCGGGCGACTCCCCGGACGAAGCCGCCACGCGCGAACCCCACGGTTTGCAGCGCACGCCCTGAGCGGGCTGTGAATTTGACCAACTCACACTGTGGCCCCTAGATAATTCTTGGGGGCAATCTGGGCGCAATCTCAATCAATCTGTCAATCTGGAAACACAATACTAGTTATTGACATTTCGGGGTCGTTGCGATTAACTTCCCGCCCGCCTATGGCGAGACTGGCACGGGCGGTGATCGCGGGGATGCCGCACCATGTGACGCAAAGGGGAAACCGTCGGCAGCAG
>CAZFKF010000803.1:0-3493 GCA_964518805.1 uncultured Planctomycetaceae bacterium
AGGTGGGCTACTGGAGCACGAACGTCCGCACGAAGTTCCTGTTGTTGCTTCCCTGGGTCGGTGACGCCTTCTATAAACTGGCCGTCGGTGGGCCCGACATGGGCCACCTCACCCTGACGCACTTCGTGGCCTTGCATGCGGGCGTCTTTTCGGCAATCTTCGGCGTCCTGCTGGGACTGCACTGGTGGCTCGCCCGCAAGGCAGCCGCAGCCGATCCCCAGACTGCGTCCACGGCCGCCCCGTACTGGCCCGTGCTGGCCCTGCGCAACATGGCGGGCTGCTGCCTGATGCTCGTGGTGATCCTGCTTCTGGTGGGATGGAACGGCATCGGCGACACCTGGGCCGGATACCCGGCCGGCGACTACCTGGGCCACGAATTGGGCAGCCCGCGCGACCCCATCGATGCGTATGCCGCTGCCCGGCCCGACTGGTACTTCGTCGGTCTGTACCAGTTCGCTCACTACTTCCCCGGCTCGCTCAAGATCATCCCCATTTTCATCGTGCCCGGACTGCTGGTGCTGCTGTTCTTGGTGATGCCCTTTGTGGCCGGGAACAAAGTGGGACATGCCGTCAACATCCTGTTGACGCTCGGTCTGCTGGCGGGCGTGGCGGTTCTGACCGTGGAATCGAAACGCGTCGACGCCGTCGATCCCAGCGTTCAGGCATCGCTGGCCGGAGAAGAAGAAGCGGCCTTCCGCGTGCGCGAGTTGGTCCGCGGCAAGGGCATTCCGGTCAGCGGGGCCCTCGCGCTGCTCTGGGACGACGCGAAGACCCAAGGTCCTAAGCTCTACAAACAGCACTGCGTCAGTTGCCACGACTACGCCGACGAACACGGCGAAGGAATGCTGGCCGAAATGCCGTCCGCACCGAATCTCTACGGATTCGGCAGCGTTGAGTGGCTCAGCGGTTACCTGGATCCCAAACAGATCTCGTACATGCCGGCCACACTCACCAAGACCGACCGGCCCAAGTATTTGGGCAACACGGCGCTCAAGAAGGGCGAGATGGCCGAATTCGTCAAAGGCAACCTGAAGGAACTCAGAAAAGAGGTGGGCGAGAAGGAGTTCCAGAAGATGGTCGTTGCCTTGGCGTCGGAGGCGAACCGAAAGCCCGGCGACAAACCGTCCGCTGCCGCCAAACAGTCGATGGAAGACTTCGCCTGCACCGATTGCCACCGCTACTACGACAAGGGTAAGGCCGGTTCCTCCCCCGATCTGACGGGCTACGGCTCGCGTGAGTGGATCATTGGCATCATCAGCGATCCGACCCACAAGCAGTTCTACGGCACGAAGAACGACCGTATGCCTGCTTACGCCAAAACGCCCGGTTCCCCCGACAAGAACATCCTCACCGCGCGGCAGGTCGAAATCCTTGCCGAATGGCTCCGTGGTCAGTGGTTCGAGCCATAGGAACTATGACGATTTCGAGGTTTGGGAATTGTGTACGGCGGCCCGATGCGCGCATACGGGGCCATTCGTTCTGCCTAAGCTGCCAGGTCTCCTTTGTCGGTACAGAGTCCCTGTCTCCGACCATCTCCAAATCTCCAAATCTCCAAACCCAACGTCTTGTTCTGTCGATCCTTAGAACGTCATGTGGTGCAACAGTTGCCAACAAGACGTTCCTGGGCGGACATCGCACGGTACGGGGAAGTATAGTTGTCCCCGCTGTGGTGGCGTCGTCTGTGACCGGATGGAGGGACTTCGGTTCCTTGCCGAGGTTGGCGACGAGCAACGAGGGTCCGTCTCCCAGCGGCCCGTTGCCCCGGAGTCTCCGACGAATCTCGAACTGCCCGACCCGCCAGCCCTGGACACATGGGACCTGGAGGAGCAGCTTCGCCATGTGTCGCGTCTACTCGCCGGGCAGAAGCCTGCAGAGGCCTGCCCGTCCCAGACGCGGCTCGATCAGGGCCAGATCGCGGCACGAGGTTGGCATCGCGCCAAGTCGCATCGGGCCGAAGCAGGCCGGAGGACGACTCCGGGCTGGGGCGAACGTCTGGTGGGGCTCGTCGGCTCGTTCTCAGTCTGGATGGGAGTCAGTGCGCTGACCTGCGGGGGAATCCTGCTCACGACAGCCTACCTTGCCTCCCGAGCAGAACTTCAGACCGTCGGCCTGCCGATTGCCATCGGGGGCGCGCTAGCGCTCGTGCTGGGCGTGATGATTCAACTGGAGCAGGTGTCGACGCAGCCGCACTCCCCCGTTCCGCCAGGCAGGCACCGTATGGATTCCAGGCAGCCCGGCGTTCGAGGGCCCAACACCCACCGGCCGCTGCACCGGAGGTCCGAAAAAGCAGCCTGACTGTGAGCGAAGCCGCTCGGTCGTGCCTCCGCAGAATGCGTCACTCACCCGACGAGGGACGTCGGGTGAGCGTTCCGCAATCACTCGCGTCTCCGCAAGACGTGAATCAAACGAACGGCGTCACGCCCGGCATGGCCACGGGATAGCGTCCGCTGGCGTCGGGCTTGGTCGGCGGTTCCGCGTCCCAGGCGTAGGCCTTGGGCGAGAGATCCTGCTTCGAGTTGATCGCCTCGTCCCAGGTGAGCGCCTTGCCGGTATAGTTGACCATCCGGCCGAGGATCGCCAGCATCGTGCTGCGGGCCATGTAGAGGCCGTTGTTGATCGTCTTGCCGGTACGGATCGCATTGAAGAGGGCCTGGTGTTCGAGGTCGTACATGTTGCCCCCTTCGCCCTTGAACCGCCAGATCGGCTTGCCGTCGAGGTCGTCGATCTTGTGGCCCAGGATGTTCGCCCGGCCCTTGGTGCCGACGAAGACGTCGGAGACGTCGCTATAGGCCCCGGCCTGCTGGCGGGTGTAGGCGTAGACCGTTACATCGGGATACTCGTAGGCCACGGCGTGGTGGTCGTAGATGTCGCCGAACTTGGGATCGGTGCGGACCTGGCGTCCGCCGAGGCCCCAGGCGCGCACGGGCGGTTCGTCGTGCATGGCCCAGACGGCCTTGTCCAGACTGTGGACGTGCTGCTCTACGTTGTGATCTCCGGAGAGCCACGTGAAGTAGTACCAGTTGCGCATCTGGAATTCCATTTCGGTCCACTCGGGCTTGCGCGGACGCTCCCAGAGCACGCCGGCCAGGTACGTTTCCTGGATGGTCAGGATGCGGCCGATCGCCCCGTCGAGCACGCGCTTCATCGTCTCGCGCACGCCGTTGTGGTAGCGCCAGCAAAGGCCAGAGACGATGCTCAGGTTCTTCTTCTTGGCCTCTTCGCAGGTGGCCAGCACCGAACGCACGCCAGGAGCGTCGACCGCCACGGGTTTTTCGCAGAAGACGTGCTTGCCGGCCTCGATGGCGGCCTTGAGATGCTTGGGGCGGAAGTGGGGCGGCTCGGCCAGCAGCACGACGTCGACCCCGCTTTCGATCACCTTCTTGTAGGCGTCGAAGCCCACGAAACGGCGCTCCTGCGGAACATCGACCCGTTCGCCATAGGACTTAAGTCCCCCCAGGCTTCGTTCGATCGCGTCCGGGAAGGCATCGCCCAT
>CAZFKF010000804.1:0-3490 GCA_964518805.1 uncultured Planctomycetaceae bacterium
GGACGCACAGTCCGCCTGACGTATCTCGGGGCAGGGACCGCCGAGCGTGGCCCGCCGCGCCTGCGGTCGTTCGACGTCGGCCCGGGCATGCTTCTGATCGACACCCTTGCCCAAAGGCTCACCAACGGCGAGCAACCCTTCGATCCTGGAGGACGACTCGCCGTTCAGGGCCAGCGCTTGGCGAGGCTCATTGAACACTGGGCGAACGACCCCTATTTCCGCCGGTCGATTCCCCGGTGGCACCCGCGGGGCGTCCGCCCCGAACGATTCATCTTCGATGCCCTCCAAATGGCCATGGAAGCTAGTTGGTCGATTCGCGACCTGCTGTGCACGGCAACCCATTTCGTGGCCGAGTCGGTGGCCCAAGCCGTGACACGCGATCTGCCTGCCGATGCTCCGATCGAGCAACTCGTGGTCACCGGCGGGGGGCAGCATAACGGGATGCTCCTGCGGGAAATGGCGACGGTTTTCCCAAGGACTCCCGTGGTGCGAACCGTAGACCTGGGCATCGACGGCGAGGCCCTGGGCCCAGCATGCGCCGCGGTTCTAGCCCTATTCCACATCGATCAGGTTCCTGCCGGACTCCCGGAAGTGACGGGGGCGGAGGTCGCCCGCGTGCTGGGATGCCTCACGCCAGGTTCTCCCCAGAGCTGGCAGCGACTGCTTTCGGCGATCCACGGCAGCCGACCCATGGTTCGGCCGCTTCGCAGCGCCGTGTGACACATCCGCGCCAGCGGAGGCGAACGCTTTGGGGGGACTGACTCGGCGTTCCGGCGGAGACTCTCGTCGGGCATCCTTCTGAATGAAGCCGCTGCCCACACACGGCAGATAGATCATGCGGTAGACTCACGTCCACGCCGTTCATTCGGCAAAAAGACCTCGGTCCGTGGACATTCACCGGCGATCGCCGTGCGTCGTAGAAGCTATCCTTCTTGGGACGCCCGCAGTGTTGCAGCACGACTCCCCAGGCAGGTAAGTCGAGATAGTCTATGGCCTTTGGGTCGCAACTTTCCAGCATTTCGCATTGCGGAGACGAAAGAGACACGGGCTCCGTGCTCACGAACAGCTTAGCGCGGCGGCACGAGTTCATCGCACTTGCCGCATGGTCTGCCTTGATCGGAGGAATGTGGCTTTGGTACTGCCAAATCAACGGGGACGACGCCCTTGAAATGGCGCGGACCCACGCGCGCGCGGCCTATGAAAAGGACCTCACCTACCGCCGGTGGAACGCCTCGCACGGCGGAGTCTACGTTCCGGTCACCGACAAGACGCGACCGAATCCCCTCTTGCACGTCCCCGATCGGGACATCTCGACTCCCTCGGGAAGAAAACTGACGCTGGTCAATCCAGCCTTCATGACTCGGCAGGTCTTTGAGGCGGAGCGTTCCGAAAACAAGGGAGTCTCCCGCATCATCAGTCGGAAGCCGCTCAATCCAAGCAATGCCCCCGATTCTTGGGAGGAGAAGGCTCTGTTGGCGTTCGAAGCGGGCGAGAAGGAAGCGAGCGATGTGGTTCACGAGGGAGGACAGGCCATCGTCCGCCTGATACGCCCGCTCTATGTCGAGGAGAGTTGTCTGAAATGCCATGCCGCACAGGGCTATAGAAGGGGCGACGTGCGGGGAGCGATCAGCGTGTCGGTGCCGGCCAACGCCCTGTGGGACTCGCAGATGGAGCAGTTTCGGCAGGTTTCGCTGGGCTACGGTGTGCTCTGGCTCGCCGGATGCTTCGGCATTCTCGTCGCATCCCGAAGCGTGCGCCGCCGTGTCGCCGAGCGTGATCGGGCCGAGAGAGTCCTCCGAGAGAGTGAGGAGCGACTCCGGACGATGATCGAAACGTCTCCAGACGCAATCGGCGTGCTCAGTTTCACGGGGCGCGTCCTCATGGCCAACCAACAAGCGGCAATCCTCTGCGGCTTTGACCGTGTCGAGGATCTCGTGTCCGCTGGCTTGACGGTCTTTGATTTCTTGCCGCCCGAAGAGCACCAACGCGCCGAAGCCAATATCCGCAGACTTCCCGAAGTGGGGATCCTCCGCGGAATCGAATACTGCTGCATCCGTCGCAACGGCGACCGGGTGCCCGTGGAGATGAGCGCCTCAGTCCTCCGTGATCCGTACGGCATGCCGAACGCCGTGCTCATCGCTGTAAGGGATATTACCGACCGAAAGCGTACAGAAGCGGAATTGCAGCACAGCGAAGCGTTGTACCGGTCGCTCGTAGACAACGTCGACGTGGGAATCACGCTCATCACCTCGGATCACGCGATTGTGATGACCAACTCCGCCCAAGCCCAAATGTTCCGCAAGGATCCGGCGGCGTTTCAGGGCAAAAAGTGCTTCCGCGAGTTTGAAAAACGCAGCGTCCCTTGCGCGCATTGTCCGGGTCGGGTGGCCATGGCAACCGGGCGGCCTGCGGAAGTCGAGACGGAAGGCGTCCGAGACGACGGGGCCACCTTCTCTGTCAGAGTGAAGGCGTTCCCCATGTTCGATGCAAACGGAGCCGTGAGCGGGTTCATTGAGCAAGTGGAGGAGACCACCGAGCGCAAGCGGGCCCATGCCCTGATGAAGCACGCCAAGGAGGAGGCCGAAGCGGCCAATCGCGCCAAGAGTGAATTCTTGGCCAACATGAGCCACGAGATTCGGACGCCGCTCACGGCCATCCTCGGATACGCCAATGTCATGCTCGATGACCCAGACTCCCCTGAGGCTCGCGACGCCGCGGACACGATCAAGCGCAACGGCGAGAACCTCCTTCAGATTATCAGCGATATCCTCGATCTGTCGAAGATCGAGGCCGCCCGACTCGAACCCGAATGCGAATCCTGCTCGCCGCGGCAAATCGTCAACGATGTGGCGACGCTGATGCGGGGCCGGGCCGAGGCAAAACAACTCTTCCTTGCGACCGAGTTCGTCGAACCCCTGCCCGACCGGATATGGACGGACCCCCTCCGCCTCCGGCAGATCCTCACGAATCTTGTGGGCAACGCGATCAAGTTTACGGAAACGGGCGGCGTTCGGATCGTCACGCAACTCGTTTGCGACGGGGATAACAAGCCGCGAATTCGTTTCGACGTGATCGACACAGGAATTGGGCTGGAGGAGAGACAAATCGGCATGCTCTTTCAGCCGTTCATGCAGGTCGATACCTCAGCCCGCCGCCGGTTTGGCGGCAGCGGCCTCGGGCTGGCGATCAGTCGGAAACTGGCCCGACTGCTCGGGGGGGATATCGAAGTGAGGAGTTCTCCCGGAAAGGGCAGCACTTTCAGCGTCTCCCTACTCGCAGGCACCCTCGATCCGCCAGTGGAACTGGATTCGCCGCTGCCGGCTCGCTCGCTCCGACCGCAGTTGCGCGACGACATCGGACTGAATTGTCGCGTGTTGCTGGCCGAAGACGGGCCTGACAATCAACGCCTTGTCTCTTACCTGCTCCGAAAGGCCGGCGCCGAAGTCGTGGTGGTCGAGAACGGCAGCCAGGACAGCACGCTCGCGATCGC
>CAZFKF010000805.1:0-3485 GCA_964518805.1 uncultured Planctomycetaceae bacterium
ACGCCCACGGAAAGAACATGGCCCTTTATGCGCTTGGCCTCAATGGGGCGCGTCGGCAACGTTTGCCGCTGGCCTGGAAAGATGGTCGACTCAAGATCCATCTCGACACCGCGAGTCTGCAGCACGGCCCCACTTCGTTTTTCGAGCTCACTGTGGACTGAGGCCACGGGGTGGCCCCGATAGCTCTACTATCGGGGTGCCGAAGGCACGCGAGGTTTCGCGAACGCCTCTTGGGGCAGCAGGGGTCAGACCTTAAAAGATAAAATAGCGGTGGGCAGATTGACTGGGGTCGGCGGAGGCCGCCTCGACGCGACCTACTCATCTGGTCCGCGACCATCGCGCCCAAGACTGTCTCGCGCGCGGAACACCACCTGGCCACGCTTTTTCAAGTCAACCTACGCTTCCGCCGGATGAACCGTAGTTATGTTTTAAGGTCCGCCCCCCTGGGACCCAACAGTCGGTAGATGCAACCCGCCAGCGCCACGATGCCGATGGTGGCGATGACGAGGACGAACCCCCACGCCCCCAGACCTTGTCCCATCAAGATGAGTCCCGCAAGCGCCTGATACCACAGGCCAACACCGATGCCCAGCCACAACAGCCATCGCGGAGCCCCAGGCCCCCACACTGCCATGTTCCAGCCAATCAGGTAAGGCAGAATCAGCAGTCCCCACCACATCGAATGCCCAGAGGAGCCTCCGATGCCACCGACCGCACTCAGTCCCCACAACGCCCCCACCCCAACCGCAATCAGGACGAACGCCCACACCTTATGGACCAGCATTTTGAGTTCGAACTGTCCGAGGTAAGTGCCCAGCGCCAGCAGACCACTGCCGGGGAGGATGAGTAGCGATCCTTCCAGAGGATCGATGGCTCCGACCACCAACCCTATGCCGCCAGCGACGATCAGATTCTTGGACCAGAGATTGCGTGTTTTCACGGCTCGGCTCCTGACGACGGTGGCCACCGCGCGTACGCCGATGATCTCACCACGTGCATCCGCCCAAGTCGCACGCTCCGGCGGTGTGTCTTTCCCTCCTTGGTTCCAAGGCGAGAGGAATCAGGGCATGTAACGCGGAGGTCGAGCTTTCAATCTACACCCCTCGCTGGTGGAGTCAAGTAAGGCCAGGGCGACCTAGTGCCGCGGGGAGGCAGGGCGCGCAGGGGGTCAGACCTTAAAAGATAAAATAGCGGTTGGCCGATTGGCTGTTCCGGTGGAGGCCGCCTCGACGCGATCCTTGCGTTCGATGTCGATTCTGCAAGGTGCCTAGTTTCCGCGCGGGGTGGCGAGTGGCGGGGAGTGTTTCTCAGTGGCCCGGCTTCTCGTCGCGCAACTCTTGCGTTTTGCGTCCCGCTCTCCAAACCGGGGCGGCCTGTCTTCTCCATCGGCAAACGGCCTACGGTTTGGGCCTCTGCACCGTTGCCATGGTGAGCATCGAAACAAGGGAACTCCGACGGACGAGCACGCACGTCGAGCGATATATCGCCCCCCCCGCTCTACCAGCCGTGGATGGGCGGTGGGCTAATTTATATTTTAAGGTCTGACCCCATTCCGGCGGTCCCTTGCCAGCGGTTAGCCCAAGGAATAAAACAAGATTTCCTCGTACATCACTTTGTAACCTGGGAACGTGTGGCAACCGGAACACCTTAATTGAGGAGCAACGAACGGTCATGAGTCCATCAAGAATTGTGAAGCGCGATAACGTGGGTACGATTTTCAATCGCGCCATGGATGCAGGCGAGGGGATTCTGCGGCTGACCCCCACATGGGTGCCGCGAAGCTTCCTGCACCCGGGCAAGCGCATCAAGCTCGCCCCGACCGATTGGTACGCCTTGGGGACGCATCGCGGAGGCATCGACGAGCGGTGGTTTTCGAGCACCACCGAGGCCGCCAACGACGGCCGGGCCTGGGATGAGGGCCTCAGCTACGTCATGTTCGAGGGCGAGCGGTTCCTGCTGCGCGACGCCGTGGAAGAGGCCGGGCCGCGGATCATCGGCCGCGAAATCTGGGAAAAGTACCGCCGCTGGCCGGTGTATTCGAAGTTCTTCGACAACATGGGCCCGATCCCCCATCACATGCACCAGACGCACAAGTGCGCCGCGCTGACCAACCAGCAGGGCAAGCCCGAGTGCTACTACTTCCCGCCGCAATTGAACGCCGCCGAGAACCACTTCGACTACACGTTCATGGGCCTGGAGCCCGGCACCACCAAGGACGACGTGCGCCGCTGCCTGGAAAACTGGGACAAGGGCGACAACGGCATTCTGGATCTCAGCCGGGCATATCGCCTGAAGCCGGGCTCCGGCTGGATGATCCCGGCCGGCGTGCTCCACGCCCCGGGTTCGATGTGCACCTACGAGCCCCAGTGGGGAAGCGACGTGTTCGGCATGTACCAGTCGCTGGTCGAAGGGCGCGAAGTGCCCTGGAGCCTGCTGGTCAAGGACGTCCCGGCCGACAAGCACCAGGATCTCGACTTCATCGTCGATCAGCTCGACTGGGAGAAGAACGTCGACCCGAATTTCAAACAATCCAACTACGTCGAGCCGATCGTCGACGAGTCGGCCTCCGGGCCCGGCTACACCGACCGCTGGATCGACTACGGCCACTTCGACGGCGAGCAGGCCGTGTCGGCCAAGGAACTGACCGTCATGCCCGGCGCCAAGTGCACGCTCCGCGATCCCGGCCCGAGCGGCTGGATCACGGTCCAGGGCTGCGGCCGCGTCGGTTCGCTTGCCATCCAGACGCCGGTCATGATCCACTACGGCGAAGAGCCGTGGGATGAGCTGTTCATCAGCGCCGAAGCGGCCTCCGAAGGCATCGAGATCGAGAACACCGGCTGCGAGCCGTTGGTGAGCCTGCGCTATTTCGGCCCCAACACGCACAAGAACATGCCGGCGATCGGCGATCACCGGAAGAAGTAGTCTGGCCGCGCCGACGGTGACAGGGCCGACGGCAACCGTTCGTCTCCCCTCTCCCGTTGGACGGGAGAGGGGCCGGGGGTGAGGGGAGTTTGCCGCAGGAGACGCCCTGCAATGGGAGCCAAACCGCAACACGATCACCCGATGATAACCGACCGCGCCTGTCGCCTCCGCCACAACGCGACTCCACCGGAACAATTGCTCTGGTCGGTCCTCCGCGGTCGTCGTCTGGCAGGACTGAAGTTCTGTCGGCAAGTGCCGATTGGGCCATATGTCGTTGATTTCTGTTGCCGCGAAATCATGTTGATTGTCGAACTCGACGGAATGTGCCATGACGAGAGGCAGAGTCGTGACGCCGTACGTCAGCGTTGGCTGACGGAACAGGGATATCGAGTGATTCGCGTGACAAATTGGGACGTCGACGAGGATCTGGACGCTGTGGCGCGGTTCATTGCAGGCGAGGCAGGGATGAGTATCGAGTGAGATCCACAGCGCCCCTCTCGCGTCCAATGGGGAGGGGGAGCCCGCGATTGAGTCCACGGTAACACTGCTAATCCGTTAATCCG
>CAZFKF010000806.1:0-3481 GCA_964518805.1 uncultured Planctomycetaceae bacterium
GCTATCAGCGCCGCAGCAATCCCCGGTACCGGCACGTCGAGGAGAAACTGCTCAAGGAGGCGAAGCTCCCCGGGCGGTTGACCCACGTCAGCGGCCAGTGGAACCTGCCCGTTCGCGACGACGTGGGCTGGCCGAAGAAGTTCGCCATGCGGGCCGAGGATCTCAAGGCGCACGGCTATGCCGACATGCACGAGATGCGCAACTGGCGGGCGCTGAAGAAGTTCAGCGGCGGCCGGTTCGCCGACTTCGGGGCCCAGCAGGCCGACGCCGTGAGCTGGTTCTTGGGCGCCGCGCCCAAGTCGGTGCTGGCCGGCGGCGGCGTCGATTTCTACAAGACCCACCAGTGGCCGGACAACATCGTGGCGATCCTCGAATACGAAACGCCCGACGGGATTGTGCGGGCCGATCTGTCGGTGCAGACCACGACCAGCGGCGGCGGCGAGATGACCTTCGAGCACTTCATGGGCACCGAAGGCTCGGTCAAGATTTCCGAGAATCCCAAGTGGACCAAGGTGTTCCGCGAGCCGCACGCCAAGGCATGGGACGACTGGGTCCGCAAAGGCTACCTGGCCGCCAAGGAAGACGCGAGCGCCAAGAAGCCCGCCACCAGCGCCGAAGAACACGTGCGCGAGACCGGCGTCGTGGTGCCCTACGAACTGCCGGTCGCGCTCAGCAAGCCGCTCCACCAGCCGCACCTGGAGAACTTCTTCGACGCCGTGCGCGGCAAGGCCAGACTGACCTGCCCGGCCGACGTGGCGTTCGGCGCCGAAGTCGTCGTCCACAAAGTGAACGAGGCCGTGGAGGCGAAGAAGATGCTCCTGTTCGGGCCGGATGATTTCAAGGCGTAGGCCGAGCGGAGCCGCGAGACTCGCGGCATGAGACCCGCGCAACATGACGACGCTGCGCGACGGCATGCCGCATGGACCGCTATGTTCGGGAGGCGATGCGCGACGGAAGATAAGACCACTGCATCCGCGGACCGACACGGAGATATCTATCGTATGGCGTGAAGACCTCCCAATCGGCAACGTCATCTTCCGAACTCGGCTGTTCCGAAGAACTCGGACCAATCAGGAGGGATGAGCCGTCCGACAGCGTGAGAGATAATCCGAACGCAAGGGAAGCCCCTGGTCGAGCGTCCCAGAGGATGGGGTTAGCGGACACGACCCTCGCTCCGCGCTGGAAGAACAAGGCAGATTCGATCTCCCGTCGGGTGATCGGCTTACGCTCAGGTGGAGCAGGAACGCTGCCCGGTTCGGAGGTGAAAGCTACAACAGGTGGGGAGACGGCCTTGAGGAACCACTTGGAGGCCCGCGCTCCAACAACGTATGACCCTTGGGTCAAGTGCTTCAATTTGCCGGAAGCGTACCCGCGAGGTAGTCCAAAATGGAAGAAAAGCTCGTCTCCGTAGGAGAAACGGAAGAGCAGGAACGGCTCACCCACCAATTGTTGCAGGTAGGCACGCAGTCCTTCCGCTTCCTTTGATTTCGTCCGAACGCCTCGAAGATCAACGGTTTCAAGCATGGTGCTGTGGGATTCTCTCGTGGATTCTGACGCACAGGTCCGGCAATCCTGCAGAGTGGCATGCCATCAACCGGCCAGAACCGCGGTGGGCACGATACTCTCACAGCGTACCGACACTGCGAGCGGGCATGCAACACGGACTGCCAGTCCTGCGCACCAACCATCCATCAGGTGGTCATGTCCGGCTCCTCCGGTTCGAGGAACTGTCGCGCCTTCTCCTCCAACTCTCGCCAAGTGTAGTCGCCCCGATCGTTGCGGCTGCCGCGATCACCGGATTGCTTACACTCCTCCAAGAAGTCCCCGAACTCTCGCCGCTGCTCCGCGTCCATCCCGAACTGTATGGCAATGGCTTCTACGTCACGGATATCTTGCTTGGATCCCACGTGATCGAGCCAACCATTTCGTTTGCCGTGCCGATTGGGCCCAACCCATCTACCTTAAGAATAGACCCTAACGGCCCGCGGAGTCAATAACGCCTTCCCCCGAATCGGCTCCTTGCCACCAAGCCGACACCTCCGGGTGGCGGCGGCAATAGTCGCGGGTTTGGGCCTCGGTGAGGATCATGAAGGCCGTCGAGAGGGCGTCGGAGACGGCGCCCGTGGGCGCACCGGCCCAGGCTCGTCGAGGTCCGCGTGCGGGCTGGCGCGTGCGCGGGTCGATGATGTGGTTGCCTTTGATCGCCGTGCCGGAACCGCTGAACGCGCGATTCGCAAGACGCAGCGTGCGGGGGCTCCTTTCCGGACCGAACGTGATCGGCCAGCCGGTCTCGCCGGGCGGCGTGCCGACGGCCAGCACCGTGCTCGTGCTCGCCGCCAGGAAGGCCGCGGCAATGTCCCAGTCGGCCAGCAGGGCGGCCATCCGGTCCAGGGCGAATCCCTTGCCGATCCCGCCGAGGTCCAGCCGCACTCCGTCGGCGAGCACGCGAACGGCCCGCACGGCCTCGTCGAGTTCAAAACGCGGACCGGACGGCCTTGGCCCACGCGAACCAAAGGCCACGTCGAACGCGCCGTTCGTATCGCGCTCGACTTCAAGGGCGATACGCAGGCAGTCGAACGTGTCCGACTGCACGCGGGTCTCCTGCCCGCGGTCGAGGCGGTTGATCCGCGCGACGTCGCTCGATTCGATGAATCGACTCAGCCGGGCCTCGATACGGTCGAGTTCGCCTGCCAATGCGGCGGCAGCTTGCCGGGCGTAGCGCGGGTCGGCATGGACCAGCGTGAGCTTGAAGGTCGAGGCCATGGCCTCGTGGATCACAGTGTGCCGAAGGGCGGCATCGCCAGGCATGTGCGGTTTCCTCGCGGACGTGTCGCGGCGGCCGTGCCGTTCGCTCCTCAACCATCGTAGACGTCGCAGCGGAAAACGCAATCCTGGGGGCTGTGTGCTGTCGTTTCGCCTTGTATCATGGGGCAACCCTGGAATGGGACGATTCAGCGTCTGTTCCGAAAGGGGAACGGCTCCGAGCCGGTGTGGTATGTCCCGCAAAAAACGCGTGGCAGCGAGGTGCCTGCCCCCCTTTTCGGAACACTTTGCTCCAAGTTCGCCTTCAGCCGGAGTGTGCAGCAATGAGATCGACGACTTGGCGGTTCATCCTGGGTGGAATCTTGGCCACGGCCTTGCGGGGCGGCGCTGGGGCGGAAGAGGCGATCACGATCGACACGGCCGGCCTGCCCCCGCGATCGACGCCCGAGCAAACGCCGCCGCGCCCGGTCCCCGGCTGGATTGCGACGCATTGGCGCGTGGGGCACTTGCCGGGCGACTTGCGCATGGCTGCCGAGTTCGTCAAGGCCGGCTACAACGTGGTGACCATCAACGTGCTGGGCAGGTGGGAAGTGGTCGGACCCTCGGCATCTCTCTACCCGCCCGAGCGGGTCAAGGAAGCGGCCGAATACATGCGCACGCACGTCGAGCGGTGTCACGCTGCCGGGGCCAAGGCCGTGTTCTACCTGGGGCCGGTGCA
>CAZFKF010000807.1:0-3478 GCA_964518805.1 uncultured Planctomycetaceae bacterium
AACGGCTAACTCGTCGTAGACGCAATCCCAGACGATCGCACGGTACCTGTTGCGAAGATTGTGAATGCTTCTTCGTGCCAGATTCACGCCGCATTGAGCGAACATCGAACGCATTTCGTGAAAACGGATTCTGCGGTTGCCGCTGGCCGTAATGCATCCTACGAGCCCGAGGACATCAAGCCCGAACTTCATGTAATCGAGTGCGAGTCGTCCCTCTAACTCGGGATGCATTGGGAGGAGGCATTGTGCCCATTGAGGTTGCGAACAACGGCGGATCGTGAGAAGGATGTCAACTGGCCCGGTTAGCGTCAGAATCCTCCTTCGCTTTCGGTATGCTACGGTCGCGTCGGCGGAACAATAGGGACAGGTTTTCACCAGTCGGTCAAGCTGCAGGTCCCGTGACGGAGTTGCCTCATTGTCGAAATGTGCCACTTGCTCCTCCACATCAAGACTCGGCTGCCCGCTGATGCGGTTCGCTGTGAGCTTCCTGAGCAGTCAATATTGCCGGGACGAATACGGCATGGTGGTATCCCTTCGGCAATTGTCATCTTCAATTGTCCCGAACTCGCGTCGGATTTTCCAGGTTCTTCTAACGGCCCGGTCGTGGGAGTTTTGCTGCCACTGGCTCTTAGGCGGAGAAGGTCGGCACGACAAAGAGAGCGATCAAGGCGGGGAATGGAACCGAATCACTTCTGAGAGGTGAACGCGGCCGGCAGCTCCGGTTGGTGGTCGGCTGACGCCCGCGCTGAAAGACCTGCCCTGGGCGCAACAGGCGGGAATGAGGACCGGGGCAGACTATCTTCGGGCCTGGGCGGCTTCCGCCTTTCGCTGTCCGTTCAATCCGACGCCGTACCTCTTCCTCTTCGGCAGCGAGAATTGCGGCAAGAGCATCTTCTATGAGTCTCTTCAATTGCTCGTCACCAAGGGCGTCATCAAGGCCGATCGGGCGCTGCCCGACGGCTGGGATCGCCGGCCGTTGGGCCGCTGTGCGAGGTTTCTTTCTGGAGGAACACCGAGCAAAGGAAGAGCCGATTTTTGGGAGGGCAGCATCCCGTGGGTTAGCTCAGGTGAGCTGACCGAGATGCGAGTCCACGACGCATCGCTACACGTGACGCCCGAGGCAGTCGAAGCCGGAAGCAGATTAGTGCCACCTGACACGATCCTCGCTGTAGTTCGTGGCATGTCCCTCGCCAAGGACTTCCGCGTGGCGATCACGGCTCGAAGTGTTGCCTTCAATCAAGACCTCAAAGCGCTTGTATCCGAGCCGGATGTAGATGCCACGTACCTCTTCATGGCTCTTCACGTTCAGCGGGCGCAGATTCGCGACCGCGCCACGGAAGCATCTCATGGGACCAAGAAGCTGGACACTCCAGTTCTGGCAAGCGTTCCGATCCTTATTCCACGTCCTGCTTTGCAGCAACAGTCTCGTGAGATAGTGGACCCGATGAACGCACAATGGGACAACCTGCATCAGCAAAACGATAGACTGAAGGCGGCCCGCGACCTGCTTCTGCCACGCTTGATAAACGGGGGGATCGCCGTATGAGCTTTCGCCTCGTGGACACCGGCTGGGACGCTGTGCTGAACGAAGCGATTCGTGCGGATCGTTCCTGCACTCGAATCGTCTGCCCCTTCATCAAGAAAGGCGCGGCCCGCCGGTTGTTGGCTCGCGGCCGGCCGCAGATGCTCCAGATTATCACCCGGTTCAATCTTGGCGATTTTTGCGCCGGCGTCAGCGGTCTGGCTGCGCTCCGCCTGCTGCTGGACAATGGAGCGGTGAGACGTGCTATCGGGATGAGGCCGTCGCAGCGTCTGAGGAAGAGAATTACCCGACCGAGAGCGGCGACTCCGATGAGTCCTGCAACTGAAGACTCTTGTTCCGAAAGCCGGTGTGTACGCAGCATCGGCCAGTCTCGCTGCCTGGGATTCCGCTTCCAGTCGCCAGACAAACGGTGCGCAGTCGGCAATAGCTGACTCACCGTCCCCGAGCGCAGGCTCGATGGGGGCGGTGCATGGTGACAAGATCGAAATGGGGTCTTCCATGCCCGGCCATCATTGCCCGGCCCCCGAGCGAACCGGCGGGCCGGGGCTGGTGTCCAGAAAAGAGAGTCTCGCCATGCAACAGCTACCCGACTACGGCGACGAACGGAACAAGGGTTGGTGCGTGTTCTGCGGTGGCCCGATGGAAACCCGTGACCACGCACCGTCTCGTGTATTCCTCGACGAACCCTATCCAGAGAACCTGACAGTGCTGGCCTGCTGCCTGGCATGTAATCGTTCCTTCTCCCTAGACGAGGAGTACCTGGCCTGCCTTATTGAATGCGCCAGAACAGGTTCGGTCGAGAAGGCGCGTGCCGCTCGCCCGAAGATCGCAAGAATCCTCGATCGGAAACCTCCACTCGAATCGCGTCTGGCGGCGGCGAGGTGGGAGACCGCGGATGGGGTTATCTGGAGACCGGAGGACGAGCGAGTCCAGAACGTCATCGTAAAGCTCGCCAGGGCACACATCGCTTACGAACAGAATGAACCTCAACTGGACGATCCAGCAAGCGTGTCGATCACACCGCTCTGCGCGATGACTGATGAAGCCAGGAATGACTTCGAGACATCTCCCAACGTGGGACTGTGGCCGGAAGTCGGAAGCCGAGCAATGCACCGACTCCTTGTTGGGGCCGAGGGAGACTGCCCCTGGATTGGGGTTCAGCCGGGCAGATATCGCTATCTCGTGGCAACCGGCCCTTCCCTTGGCAGGGGCTGCCAAGATGCGAAGCTGTACGCCACCGGTGCAAGTTGAAGGTAGGGCAGAATTGCCAGAGAAGTCCTGCTGTCTCCGCGCGCGAGGTCGCTTCGCAGCGGAGACCATCCGACCTTCTGTCGGGGGAGATGCCCGCTCAAGAGTGTCTCTCATATACGTCCCTTTCTGACGACTTCTCGGCGTTTTGATTCTGCGACGGCAGCTTGGGACTCGGTGGCCTGGAGTTGTGGCCGGAAACCGTCGGGAGCGGTTCTTCACCGGCAATGGAAGGTTATATGGAACACGAGGCAAGCCGACGTATACCTACGACTACCTGGGCTTGCAGCGGTTCACCATTCCCGCGACCAAGACCCTGCCGGCAGGAACGGCGACGATCCGTTATGAGTTTGCCTACGACGGCGGCGGTTTGGGCAAGGGCGGCGTGGGGGCGATCCTCGTCAATGGCGAGAAGGTTGCCGAAGGACGGATAGAAAGAACACAGCCCTTGGTTTTCTCGGCCGACGAGGGCGCTGACGTGGGCGAAGATGGAGAAACGCCGGTGGTAGAGGATTACGGCATCCCCGCGCCGTACAACTTCTCCGGCAAGATCGCCAAGATCACCGTCGAACTCAAGGACATGAAGGTCGGTGACAAGGCCGCGGCCGATAGCGCCCACGTAGAGGCCGCGCGTAGCCATTCACGGAGGAAGGGATAGGAGGGTCGGGGAAGGTTGTTGTTTGAAGT
>CAZFKF010000808.1:0-3475 GCA_964518805.1 uncultured Planctomycetaceae bacterium
ATTTTCGGATACACGACTGTCGGAGGCGGAGGTTTCGGCTGGGCGATTTCGAGGATGTGCCGTGTGTGCTGGTGGGCGACCAGGCGGTGACCGCGCACCTGTCGGCCTTCATCGACTGCCACAGCCGCTACGTGGTCGCGGCCCGCTGCTACCTTCGTGAAAACCTGGACATCCTCATCGACTCCCTGCTGCGGGCCTGGGCCATTCATGGGGCCAGCCGGGAGTTGTACCTGGACAATGCCAAGATCTATCACGCCCACGCCCTGAAGGCGGCCTGCTTTGGCCGCGGGCTTGGAATGGGCCGCGATTTCGGGCTGTTTGTGGGCCGCGGTTCTTCGGTGGGGCGATGCGGCGGGCCGAGGGCGTGGAATCGCCCGGCTCGGCACGTCGGCAGGCGCGGAGGAGTGTTGGGTAGCAGGGGTCGTTGCCGCGACTTGCATGAAGCGGTGTCCGCGTCGGCGTCGGTGTCGGCGTTTCAGGGAGAGGCTTGGGCCGCCGCCGCACAGCCGAGTGCTGGCGTCGAGCCGGAGACGCCACCGCTGCCCTGGCGCCTGGCCGCCATCTGACCCACATCATTCCCCCATTTTTGTGGAATGCTGAGCCGCTAATGTTGCCAGCGTGATTGCATTCCCTGCATTTCCGCGGAACCATCCCCTTATGATGGCACCAAGTGGTGGGTCGATATAACCCCAGGTTGGTAATTAGACACGCAGCCAAAGCGGCCCCGCGCTGCTGCGGCTCCTACGAGTGACTTGACTCGGCGAAAGAAGCCGATACACTATGCGGTATTACGCATTCTAGTTTCATAACACCATTCCTGCCCCGTGGAGGTGCTGCCATGGCTGTTCGCAACCGCGACCGAGGATTCACGATTGTCGAACTGTTGGTGGTGATTACCATCATCGGCATTTTGATCGCTCTGTTGCTGCCAGCCGTGCAGGCGGCCAGGGAAGCGGCACGTCGGATGAGTTGCAAAAACAACCTGAAACAAATCACGCTGGCGCTGCACAACTTCCACGACAGTCGCAAGGAGTTCCCCATTGGATGCCCCAGCAAGACCTGCCCTGGGTACGAAACCATTTCCGCCTGGCAGTACCGTTGGGGGCCGCTGGCCATGCTGACTCCTTACATGGAGCAATTCAACCTGTACAAATCGCTGAACTTGGATGTCCCGCTCTATGGACACACCGGTTCCAGCTTCGGAGGAGGCTACGGGGTTCATCCCGACAACCAGGTTCCCGTCAGTCAGGAAATCGCTTTCTTCTATTGCCCCAGCGACCGCGCCAAGAAGATCGAGGCGGAGTTCGGTGCAACCAACTACCTGGGCTGCTACGGGCGAGGTGCGCCGACATCGACGGGCACCGCGGTTTCGGAAACCGACGGTTTGTTTCAGTCCGACACGGCCAGGCGCTTTTCGGACGTGACCGACGGCACAAGCAATACTGCCGCGTTTTCCGAAAGCCTTTTGCCGGTGGAGGGCTATTACAGCGAGACTCCCCTCTTGAGTTTGCCGACTTTCACGCTCACGCAGCAGAACAAGGATGTGGTTATGGTCAACGAGACGAGCAAGAGCGGCGCCTTCCTCACTGAGGCTTTTTGCACGCGATTCGGCCAACCGGTGGCTCGCACTACCTTGCGTGGGCGGCGTTGGGTGGACGGCTTCTACTGGTATACGGCGTATTATCATTGGTGGGGGCCGAATTCTCTTATTCCAGATTGCGCAAAATCGCAACCCATGCGGGCGCTGTGGCAAATGGCCCGCAGCCACCATCCCGGCGGTGTCAACGTGGCCTTGGCGGACGGTTCGGTCCGCTTCGTCGGGGATACGATCGACCTGGACACCTGGCGTGCCCTTGGCTCGATGAACGGCAGCGAGGTTCTGCAACAGCAGTTTTAGGAACGCGATTCCATCCGTCAACAGGAGATCATGGTGAGAGTATCAAGATACGGTCTTGCAGCGTTCGGTGTTTCTCTCGTACTGCTGGGTCCTGTCGCGTCCACGCAAGCGGAAGAGGCGGGCAAACTGTACGTGGTGGGCATGGGCCCCGCAGGTCCTGACCTTACAGCGCCGAGGGTCCTGTCCATTGTGGAGAAGGCGGATTTCATCCTTTGTTCTCCCAGGATGCCCGAGAGATTCTCCAGATTTGGAACTCATATTGATCCCAAGAAAGTCGCCTTCGATCCCTGGAAAGGGATCTTCGATGATGGACCTGAGCACAAAGATCATCTGTCGCGCGACGCGGCCCGAGAAAGACAACGGAAGAAAGTGCAAGACTTCGTTTTGGAGAAGATCAAGGCGGGCAAGACCGTGGTCATCATGGACGGAGGCGATCCTTGCGTTTACGGGCCCACACTGAGCCACCTGCTTGTTGGGCTGGATGACCGGCATTACGAAGTGGTTCCCGGGATGAGCGCATTCAATGCCGCCGCCGCAGCCTTGAAACGGTCGCTGACCTGCGAGGACACAAGATTTGTCATGCTGACCTCCCCGCAATCGCTCTTCCGCGACGGGGCCCAGCCCAAAGACGATATCCTGAAGGATATCTCGAAGTACAAGACGACCATCGTGTTATACATGTCTTTGCGCAACATGAAGGAGTTGGCCGCCAAGTTCCGATCGTACTATCCGCCGGATTTGCCCATAGCCGTGGTCTACTATGCCGGCTATGTGGACAAACAGCGCGTGCTGAGAAGCACGCTGGCAACGATTGACAAGGATATCAGCGCGATGGATGAGAAATGGCTGGGGCTGGTGGTCATCGGCGACTGTGTTCGATCGAGGGCGGAACGATGAAGGGCAAGATGCGTTTGGGACTGTTTCTGTTGCTGCTGTTCAGCGATCCCTCGCAGGCCCACGATCTGTGGGTGGCAGCCGCGGACGGCGGATATTATGGCGTTATGCGGGGGCATTTGCCAACCAAAGCGGAGCCGTACAATCCTCGATGTATCGAAGAATTGTCCGCTTTCGACGAAAAAGGGCTGCCGCTGGAGCTGAAGCGGGTGGATCGAGAGCGGCGGGTTCTCTTCCAAACACTGTCCGATCCGGCCTTGGTAGCCGTCGCTGCAAAATGGGGGTTCCGCGTCATCGACGAAACCGGTAACAAGCAGTTCATGTCCAAAGCCCAAGCCGTTGAAGGGGGAATCGTGGTCAAGGAGGCGTTCTTCTCAACCCAATACTCCAAGACCTTGTTCAGATTCCATGAGAGATTCACCAAACCACTTGGCATGAAACTCGAAATCGTCCCGCAAGAGAATCCCTTGGGTTTGCTAAAAGGTGATACGCTGACCATTCAGGTGTTGTTTGACGGGATTCCCCTATCCAAGGCCAAGGTTCAAGCAGGCAGGAATACGGCCGCCGTCGAAACCAACGGGGATGGGATGGCACACGTTCGCATTGACGGGACCGGGTGGCAGAAGGTGGCGGTCATTCGCGACGCGCCCGCTCCCGAGAACTCGGGACTTGATTATCTGCGGT
>CAZFKF010000809.1:0-3474 GCA_964518805.1 uncultured Planctomycetaceae bacterium
AAAAGAACGACTTCTTCACCGGCGCGTTAACGCCCCCCTTTCTTCCAGCCCGATCGACATAGTCGTGCGCTTTCTCGAACGCGGAGAATCGAGCTTGCTGTTCGGCTGGAGCAAGCATTGCCTCGAGATTGACAAGCATGTCGTGTCCATCCGCCACGGTGGGCGGGAACGCCTGCGCCCAGGGTACAGATGCCTCGACACCACCTCCTTGGGCCTGGACCCTACCACGATGCGTTGGAGCTTCGTCGTCCTTCGGGCCGGATCGGTTCACGGGAGTTTGGCACTGGGTCGGTCTTCGATCGTGAAGCCGCACGACCCGAAAAAGGGTCGATCCCTATTATAACATCACGGAGGCATCCACAACCTCCCCTAATTCTTCTTTTTAGGGGTATTGGAATGCCACCCAGGTGGTTCAGGAAGCCTCTCTCCACCTTATGAGGGAGTTGCTCCAGTGGCCGAGGCATTCCCGCAACCTCTTGGGGAGACGCCTATTCCTCAGGCAGCTTCGGCGTCTTCCGCGTCGGGCTCGTCGAAGTGCTCGACCGCGGCTGGCTCCTCCTCCAGCGGTGCGTCGTCGTCATCCAATTCGTCGACGATCGAGGATGCCTCGCGCGATCCCTCCGGTCGGCGGCGCGCTGCCGCGTTGTCGAAGTCCGGCGGTTCGGAATCGTCTTCCTCCCACGGCGGCAATTCGTCCATCCGCGGTTGCGGTTCCTCCTCGACAACCGGCGGCGGCGTCTCGACGATCGGCGCAGGCGGCTTCTCCTCAGGCGGAGGCTTCGGCACTTCGCGCGGCGCTGGCTCCTCCGGCAATTCCTCTGCTTTGCGGCGTGCCGGCTTTGCAGCCACCTTGCGAACGGTCGCCACGGGATGCGACCGTACGTGCTCCGGCAATTCGTGCACATCCACGCGAAGCGACTGGAACAGCCGGGCAATATGCTCGTGGCACGTGAACACCAGCAGTTGATGGCCTGCGGTGGCGAAGTCGCGGAGCACCGTGGCGGCGGCCTTTGCCCGCTGCGTGTCGAAGTTCACCAGAACGTCGTCGAGCACCAGCGGCAAATGGGCCCCGCGCCGGGCGTAGCTGGCGGCCAATGCCAAGCGAAGACAGAGGAACAACTGCTCGCGCGTGCCGCGCGAAAGCAGCTCCACGGAAATTGCGTTCTGCTCGTGGTCGTCCAGCACAAGGACATCTTCGTCCAATGGAGTCCAAACGCGGCCATAGCGGCCCTGCGTCATCTGCTGCAAGTAGCCCGACGCTTCCTGCAAGGTCTCGGGCTGCCGCGTCTGCTCGTAACTCTTGCGCACGCTCTCCAACGCCTGGTGCGTGAGGGCCAGGACCTGCCAGCGGCTGATGGCGTCTTCAAGCCGCTTCTCGACCACGGCCAAGTCGAGCCGTTTGACGGTTGGGGCTCGGTTCTCCGCCAGTCCTTTGACCTGCTCGGCCAATTGCCCGCGATTCTCGTAACGCTGCTTCAGTTGCGCGGTGCAGCCTTCGAGCCTTTTCTGAAGCTGCTCGCGCCGGGCCTCGATGCTCACCGTTTGCCGGTCGTCGAGTTGCTGGCGGACTTCCTCTTCGGGGCAGAAGCCGGCGATCGTGGCATCGATCTCGCGTTGGACGGCGTCGCGTTGGCCGCGGAGTTCCAAGGCACGCTCGCGATCGGAGGCCCGCTGGCGGAATTCTACCTCGTCGACTACGCCGGACTTGTCCAACATCAGCCGCTTCAGGCGTTTCAGGCGGACGATGCCGGCCTTGGCGCGGAGCCGCTGGGGACGCATCTGCCGGGCCTGGCGGAGGAGCTGTTGGCGCTGTTTCCAGCGGCCTTCTTCGTCGCGGAGCCGGTCGACCAGGGCGTGGACTTGTTCGATCGGCGACTTTGCGGCCGACTTCACTTGGAGATCGGTGACCAGCTGCGAGATCTTCGCGGTCAACCCCGACAATTCGCCCGAGCGTTGTTCCAGTTCCTCACGGCGGCGTTCCAGACGCTGGTGAAGTTCCTTGATCTCCCCTGCGTGCGTGGCCAACTGGCGGACCTGCTTGGGCGAAACCCCCTTGGGAAATCCCGCCGTGGCAACGGCCTCCTGCCAGCGACGCCGGGCGTTGGCCACGTCCGTCTCCGCCTCCTGCATCTGCACGGTGACCGCCTCGGCTTCCTGCCGCACCGCTTCGCGCTGGGCGTCCAGCGGGGCCAGTTCTTCGAGGCTCGCCAGCTCTCGCTCGGCCGTTTCCAGCCGCGCCTCGATGGAACCGCCGGAACGCGGCAACTGCTTATCCAGGGCATCGCGTTCCTCTTCCAGATTCCCGACCTCCGAACGGAGCATGCGGAGTTGCCGTTGGCAGTGGTCCAATTGGCGGGCGGTCGACCGTTCGAGGAGGAGTTTCATCACGATCGCCGCGCCGGTGAAAACCAACCCAAACGTGGTCAGCGGCCAGCCCAGCGACCCGACCAGCGAACTCGGACTGAGGATGTTCCAGAGCGTCAGCAGGATCATGAACACGCCGGCCACGAACAACCCGCCCAGCGCGGTCAGGATCCATCCCGGCAGCATCTGTTGATCCAACAGGCTCCGCTTCTGCTCCTCCATTTCCTCGCGATAACGCCGCATCTTGGCCACGCGGTCGTCGATCTGCACGCGCCGCCGCAACTGGGACACGAGGGCCCCGATCCGCTCGGTGGCGGTGTTCAGGTGCTTCTCGCCTCTTGCGTCAAGCGAGGACTGGAGTTTTTCGCTGAGCGAATGCTCGGTTTCTTCGCCCGCGGCAACCTGCGCCCGCAGATCGGCCAAACGCTTCTCGCAGCGACGCACCTCCTTGGCCAGGGGCCGCAACGCGCCGAGCGAGCGCGGCGAGAACGCGGGCAGGCTACCCTCGGGCAGCTTGAGATGGTCGCAGTGCGTCTTCCACTCGTTTTCCGTGCCAGAGACCTCGGTCCTTAGTTCCAGAATCCGCTCTTCGAGCGAGCGGATCCAGTCCTCCTGCTCGGCCAGGGCCTCGATCCGCGGTGCCTGGCGGAGCACTGCGGCGTTGACCTTCTGGGCTTGGGCGTCGCGCCGCAACTGCTGAAACTGGTGGGAGAGGTCTTCCCACTGCTTCTGCCGCTTCTCGATCGCCTCGTTGAGCCGGTCGAGTCGCGGCACGTCGGCCTCGGGAAGCGTGTCGACCGGCCCCAGGGCAGCCAGTTGGTCCTCCAGAACCCGCCGCTTCTCCAAACGGGGGCGCACGGCCTGGGCGATCTCCAGGACGCGAACCTGGCGTCCCAGTTGTCTACTCTCTTCCTCCAACTGGGCCGTTTCGCGGTCGACCTGCTCGCGCTCGGTGGCCAGACGGGCATAGCGTCCGCCCAGGGCGCCGAGGTGTTCGATTTCGGCCTGAAGCTTGTCGCGCTCGGCCACCAGTTGCAGGACCTGGCATGCCCCGCCCCCCATGTCCAGCAGCCGATTGCGCGATCCGTGCAACTCGCGCATCACCTCGAT
>CAZFKF010000810.1:0-3474 GCA_964518805.1 uncultured Planctomycetaceae bacterium
GTGCAGCCAGGTCGACGAACCGTTGGCCCCCGGCGGATGAAAGGTCATCAGGTGCGAGCCGCCGTCGCCCTTGCGCAGTCCGCGGGCCATGGCGGCGATGGTTTCCTTCTGCCGCGGGTTGTCGATCGGCCGGTCCCCGCCCAGGATCCAGACGACGGCCTTGTCCTTGTACCGGCGGCCCAGCCACTCGCCGTACGCGCCAGCGTTGTCGGGCGTGAAGAGCGGCTGGCCGTTCTTCTCCTTGTCGTGCCAGTATCGCCCCCAGGTCGGAAGGAAGCCGATGAACATGCCCAGCGACTGGGCCTTGTCGACGATGTAGTCCACGTGATCCCAGTAGTCGTTGGCGGGCCCGCCCTTCACGGCCGGGCGAGTCGGATCGAGATTCTCCAGTGGCAGGTGGCCGTAGGCGTTCGGGGCCATGTGGCCGTCCAACTCGCCGATCGCCACGGCCTGAATCACGGTGAAACCCTTACGGGCCCGATTCTCCAGGTAGCGGTCGGCCTCCTCGCGCTTCAGGCGGTGGAACAGCTCCCAGGCCGTGTCGCCGAGCCAGAAGAACGGCTTGCCGTCGGCGAAGACGAGAAACCGCCGATTGTCGCTCACCTTAAGCCGCGGCGCCGCCCCGTCGCCGTAATTCGGCCAAGCGGCGACCGCGAGGGCCGCGAGGATCGCTGACGCTGTGAAACAACGAGTCCACGAACCGTTTGGTCGATGCATGATCGTGCGCTCCTATGCTGCGAATCTTACCCGCCTGCGCTGCGCCCGACAATCATACCCGCTTCGGCGACGTCAGCGAGCCGTCGTCCTGCGCCGGAGAGGAAAGCGTCATGCTGCCCGCGTGGGGTTTGCCTCTGGCCCCCAGGGCGTCCCGCCCGTATTCTTCTTTCTGATACTGGAGTCCGTGCACCCAGACGCGGTGCCTTTCGGCCACGGCCTTGCCCCCTGGAGGACGCCATGCGACTCTCCGATGCCCAACTTCGTCAATTCCATGAGGACGGATATGTCATTGTGCCGGGCTTCTTTGCGCCCGAGCAACTTCAGCCGGTTGTCGATTGGATCAACGGGCTTGTGGATCGGCTGGCCGAAAAGCTCTACGCCGCTGGCCACATTCGGAACAAATATGCGGAGGAGGGGTTCTACACGCGGCTGACGCGGTTGGAGGAAGAGTTCCCCGGGGCGGCGGTGCCGATCCACATCGGCGGCATTCTGGGACCGGGCCTGGCAGACCTGTGGGGATCGAAGGCGCTTCTGGACGTGGTCGAACAAATCCTCGGACCGGAGATCGCGGGCCATCCGGTGTGGAACCTTCGCTCCAAGACCCCGCTCAACCCGCTGGCGACCGTCCCCTGGCACCAGGACACGGCATATCTCGCGCCCGGAGCCGAGCACACGCTCCAGCCCACCGCATGGATTCCCCTGGTAGACGCCGACGCGGTGAACGGCACGCTTCAGGTGCTCCGCGGAGGTCATCGCAGTGGCCGCGTGTTCCGTCATCGGCCCGAGAAGACCCGGGGACACGAGAAGTCCTGGTACCTGTGCATCGCCGACGAAGACCTGCCCGAAGGGGAGGTCGTCACGTGCGAGATGCCGATGGGCTCCATGTTGCTGATCAACCAGTTGATCCCGCACCGCAGCACGGAAAACCTCTCCCAGAAGATCCGCTGGAGCGTGGACCTGCGGTGGCAGCGGCCGGGCGAGCCTTCGGGCTTCGAGAAGGTCAAGGAGTGCATCCTCATGCGCACCGCCCAGGACCCGGGCTACCAGATCGACTGGGCCGCTTGGGGCAAGAAGAACCGCATCGCCGACGCGATGGACCGGAAGGCGGCCGATCCGTTTGACTCGACCGTCACGGGGCCGTGGCTCCGCCGCTGGACCGAGAAGGAAGGCAAAGACAACTGAACAACAGCCCCGCATTCGTAGGTTATGCTTCAGTATAACCGCTGAGCCAACAGGGTTATGCTCAAGCATAACCTACGGATTTGCTTCCTTGCCGGCGTGACGATGACAGGAAGACAAGCATGCGCCCGATCGAAAACGTATTCGGCACCATAGCTTTCGTTGCAAGCATCGCATCAGTGCCCGCCACAACGGTGAACGCGGCGGACCGGGCGACGTGGGAAATGCCTCGGTCACCAGGTCCTTGCGGCGTCGAAGTAATCGCTCTCGAATGGCTCGACCAGGCGCGTAGCCGGCAGGTCCCAGTCAAGATCTACTATCCCAAATATGCGACGGGCCTGTGCCCGGTGATCATCTTCTCCCATGGCCTGGGCGGGTCGCGGGAAACCTATGAATACCTGGGACGCCATTGGGCCAGCCACGGCTACGTCTCGCTCCACGTGCAGCACGAGGGAAGCGATACCGACGTCTGGAAGAAGGCCAATCGCCCCGAGGAATCGCTCCGCCGCGCTGCGGCCGATGTGTCGAACGCCGTCAACCGGCCCAAGGACGTTAGCTTTGCGATCGACCAGATCATCAAGGCCGGCCGCGACCAGACGGCCTTGCGCGGGCGGATCGATGCCGAACGGATCGGCGTTTCCGGTCACTCGTTCGGGGCTTACACGGCCTTGGCCGTTGCCGGGCAGAGTTTTTCGGGCCCGCTGGGTGGAAAACAATGGTCGTTCGTCGACCACCGCGTGCGGGCCGCGGTCGTCATGAGCGCACCCGCGCCGCGACGGCGCGACGCGCTGGATGCGGCCTTCAGCTCGATCAACATCCCCTGCCTGCACATGACCGGCACGCTGGACGACAGCCCCATCGGCGAAACGAAGGCCGCCGAACGTCGCATTCCGTTCGACCACATCCTGGGGGCCGATCAGTACCTGGTGACGTTCACCGGCGGCGATCACATGATCTTTTCGGGCCGCCCGCGCAATGCCGCGCTCGCCCGGACCCGCGGCTGGCAAGGCGACGCGTCCAAGGACGCCCAGTTCCAGACCGAGATTCGCACCATCGCCACCGCGTTCTGGGATGCCTATCTAAGAGACATCCCTCAGGCCAAGTCCTGGCTGGCCCAAGACGGCTGCGAGGCGTTTCTGGGAGCGGACGCGAAACTGGAGCGGAAGCTGAAGTAGCAGGCACACGGCGCGCGATTCGAAGAACTGGGAGTAGGGCAGAAGGCCTCACTCAACGAAGAACCCGCCCTCGACGATTGAACGTCCAGGGCGGGCGAAACGGTTCATGCCGTCTGGCATGATAGGCCCGCATGACCTCGGCCAAGCGGGTGATGTTCGATCTCAAGTTGTGTCGAGATGCCCGCTCCGGCTTAGGAAATGCAATTCCCAGGGCGGGCACAACCGAGTGGTTTGAATAGGCACCTCCTTCTGTTTGAGTTGGAGATCAGCCTCATAAACCTGTCTTCAGAATAGACATTTCCGCAGGCGACTGCAAGCCCTATGACGACCGGACTAGAACCTGGCAAGCGGAGGGGGTGATGCCCAGCGACACTGCCGTGTCGCCCAGTGACTCTCCCCCGTT
>CAZFKF010000811.1:0-3473 GCA_964518805.1 uncultured Planctomycetaceae bacterium
CGGCAACGATTCATTCCTTTCGTTGCACCTGGAGCCGGGCGCGTACTACATCGTGGTCACCGCCAGTGGCAATCGCGGGTTCGATCCCCAGTCGCCGGACACGGGGATGGGCGGCACGACGCAAGGCTCGTACGACCTGCGTCTGAGCCTGCTACCGGATGCCGCCGGCATTGTCGACGCGGCCGGCACTGCGTTGGACGGTGACGGCGATGGGAAGGCGGGCGGCGAGTACAATTTCTGGTTCAACGCGGTGGATGACAGCCGCACCATCTTCGTCGACAAGATGCCGTCGACGGGCGCCGACAGCACCGGCACGGTCGTTTCTGCGGGCCGAGCGGCGAACCCCCAGAAGACGATCTCGGCGGCCTTGGCGGCTGCCCAGGACGGGTCCATCGTGCGGATCGTCGGCAACAACTTTGCCGACGACAATCAGGGACGCACGCTGATCGCGGTGGCCGGTTCGTCGCTCGCGGACGGCCAGAAGTTCACCTTGGCCGATCAGACCGGGACGTTCACGTTCGAGTTCGACAGCAACGGCACCTTTGCGTCCAGTTCGATTCCCATCCGGTTCATCGCAGCCAACACCGACGCGCAGATCGCCCAGGCCATCGCCGACGCGATCAATCAAACGGCCGCCGCAAATGGATTGAAGATTGCGGCGTCATCGGTGCGCGAGGACACGACGACGAGTCAAAGTCGATGGCTGGTGGACCTGGCGGGCGAATCCGTGTTCTTCGACGGCGGCACCAGCGCGATCAGCCTGACCGTCCAAAAGGACAATCAAGCTTATGAAATCGGATACAACAATCTCGGTCAGACTTTGAGCGATGGATCGAAGATGGAGATCCCCAAGGGGGTCACCGTGATGATCGACGCCGGTGCCGTCCTCAAGCTGCGCCAGGCGAACATCGACGTGGGCAGCTCCGTGCAATCGAGCGATCGCAGTCGCGGCGCCCTGCAAGTCCTCGGCACGCCCGCCCACAGCGTCTTCTTCACCTCCTACAACGACCAGTCGGTGGGAATCGACACGTTCGCCAACATCACGGCGCCCGCCAAAGGCGACTGGGGCGGGCTCGTGTTCCGCAACAACGTGGACTACGACGCCATGAAGAGCGATCCCACGCGCAAGGTCCTCGAAAAGGCGGGGATCTTCCTCGACTACGTCAACCATGCCGACATCCGTTACGGCGGCGGACGCGTGACCGTCAACAGCGTCCCGGAGACCTACGATCCGATCTCCATGTTCCGGGCGCGGCCGACGGTCTCGTTCAACTCAATCAGCCGCAGTGCCGATGCGGCCATGGCGGCGGATCCCAATAGTTTCGAGGAATCGCATTTCCAAAGCCTTCGCCAAATCAGCTCGACGGCGGGGGCGGACGCCGCCAACGCCTACGCGGCCGACTACGATCGCGCGGGGCCGGAGATTCACGGCAACTACCTTGCCGACAACAGCACCAACGGCCTGTTCGTGCGCATCAACCGCGATCTCGGCGGCAACCTCGTTGACCAACTGAGCGTCTCCGCCACCTTTGACGACCGCGATATCGTCCACGTCATTTCCGAGGTTCTGGTGATCGCCGGCCAGCCGGGCGGCTCGATCGCCAAGGTCGGCACGTGCCCGCTTTCTGCTACCGGGCGCAACACGATCCAGGCCGTGGCGGGTTCGGGCGCCGGCGGCTCGGTCGCCGACGGACAGTACTTCGCGATCAGTGACGGATTGGTGAACGTCGTCTTCGAGTTCGACGCCAAGACGAGCCTGGCGCCGATCACTCCCGCAACCGATTCCGTCACGGGCAACCGCTTGGCGATTCGTTTCCTTTCCACGGACACCGCGAACAACATCGCGCTGCGCATCAAGGATGCCATCGACCGGGCCAGGACGCTTTACGGGCTCAAAGTCACCGCGACGGTCAACGCAGCTTCCATCGTGGTCGACGGCGCGAACGTCACCTTCGACGGTCTGAACGGCATCGACGCGGCTCGTCCGAGCGCGCGGTTGAAGGTCGACCCGGGGCTCGTGTTGAAGTTCAACGCCAGCCGGATCGAAACGCAGATGGGTGCCCAGTTGATCGCCGAGGGGACCCAGAACAGCCCCGTCATCTTCACCTCGCTGAGAGACAACACCTACGGCGCCGGCGGCACGTTCGCCACGACCGGTTCGTCCACTGCGGCGGCGCGGGGCAACTGGTCGGGGCTGAGCTTCGGACCGCTTTCTACGGCCAGCCTGGATTGGGCTCGCGTCTATTACGCGGGGGGCGAATCGGCCATCGAAAGCAACTCCACCTGGTTCGACCCCGTCGAAATCCGCCAGGCCGACGCACGCATCACGAACAGCCTGTTCGCGCACAACGCCGCCCAGACCGTGGGCTCGGTGGCCAACGCGACCGATCGCAACGGGCGGGGAGGCGTCGACGCGTCGACGATCTTTGTCCGCGGTGCCCAGCCGGTGATTGTGGGCAACACGTTCATCGACAACCAGGGGGCCGTGGTAAGCATCGACGTCAACTCGCTGTCCGCCACCGTCAATGCCGACTGGGGCCGCAGCACGCCCAACCCCGATGCCTCGGCCAGCGCCAGCGGGCAGTTGTTGCCCGTCCAGGCGTTCACGCAGTTCGACGGCAACTATGGACCGTTGGTCCGCCTGAACCTTCTTGACCAGCGGCCGACTGCCGGCTCGGGCCTCAACGGCATGCTCGTGCGCGGCGGGCTGCTGACCAACGAAGGCGTCTGGGACGACACCGACATCGCGCACATCGTCACCAGCGAGATCGCCGTCGACAACTTCCACCACTACGGCGGCCTGCGCCTGCAAAGCTCGGACAAGGAAAGCCTGGTCGTTAAGCTCCAAGGCGCTAGCGCCGGCTTCACCGCCGGAGGAACGCCGGCGGAAATCGACGACCGCATCGGCGGCACGATCCAGGTGATCGGCGCGGGCAGTCATCCCGTCGTGCTCACCTCGCTCAAGGACGACGCCGTGCCCGCGGGATTCAAGCCCGGCGCGAGCCATCTGCCCCAGTTCGACACCAACGCCAACGGCGACTCGGCCGGAACGCCCGGCGATTGGCGGAGCATCAAGATCGAGACCTACGCCAACGACACCAATGTGGCGGCCATCGACGAAACCGAGCCGACCGCGGGCAATTCGAGCGACTTGAACGGCACGACCGCCACCGCGCAGTACCTCGGCCGTCTTGCGGCAAGCGCGAAGGCGGGTGACGACGTGTATCGACTCGGGTTCCAGGTCCAAGGGTCCATCGACTACGACAATCCGGCGGACGCCGACGTCTACCGTTTCACCGGCACGCCGGGAACCGAGGTCTGGATCGCCATCGACCGTACCCAATTCGCCTTGGACAGCGTCGTCGAACTCCTGGATTCCGACGGAAACGTCGTGGCCTGGTCGGACAATGCGGTCGGCGAAGAGGCCACGCTCGCGGATCCGCAGGGCACGATTCTCAACCACGGACTCGCCC
>CAZFKF010000812.1:0-3469 GCA_964518805.1 uncultured Planctomycetaceae bacterium
CTCCAACTGGTACCACTTCCGCTGGCTCTCGGGCGACGATGTGACCCAGTCGCTGGTCCACAACCTCGACCGCATGCGGTGGGTGTTGAAGGAAGAAAATCCCACCTGGTGTTTCGGTCTGGGGGGGCGCTCGACCTCGTTCGGCGAAGTCTACGGCGACATGTTCGACCACCACACCGTGGTCTACGAGTTCAAGAGCGGCGTGCGGCTTTACGCCGTGTGCCAGACGCGAGCTGGATGCTACGGCAGTTGGGACGACATCATCATGGGCAGCAAAGGCACGTGCCATTGGACCGCCTGCCGGATCGAAGGCGAGACGAAATGGCAGTACCAGGGCCCTCAGAACGATCCCCACACCGCCGAGCAAGAGCGGTTGATCGGCTCGATCCGCTCGGGCAAGTTGATCAACGACGGCAGTACCATGATCGACAGCACGTATATGGCGGTCATGGGCCAGATCGCCTGCTATACGGGCACACCGGTCACGTGGGAGCAGATGATGGCCGCCGACTTCGAGTTCGAGCCGAAGATCGCTGCGGTGAATCTCGACATGCCAGCCCCCGCCACGCCAGACGCCACGGGCAACTACCCCTTGCCGCTGCCGGGCATCACCAAACTGCTCTAAGAAAAGGAAGAAGATTAAGAGAGAGCGGATGCGAGTTATCGCGGACTTTTGCGCCGACACGATTTTCGCCTTCGCGCACGACACGATCGAGCCTGGGAGCATTATCCGCACCGACGGCTTGAACAGCTATCGCACGCTGGCCGAGCATGGCTACGTGCATGACCGCGTGGTCCAGCGAAAATCCAAGGAAACCGCTTCGGAACTGCTGCCCGGCGTGCATCGCATCGCTGCTGAAGCGATGGCTGCTGGGAATGCATCAAGGGGCCGTGGGGCATCAGCATTTGGGCTACTACCTCGACGAATCCACGTTTCGATTCAATCGTCGCACCTCGCGGCATCGCGGGAAGCTCTTTTATCGCCTGATGCAGCAGGCCGTGGCCATGGAGCCGACCTCGTACCGCGAGATCATCAACCCGCCACAAAACCCGGCGAACCACAACATCTAGCGGTCACTTGAGTCGAGTGGATACGCATTACTGCGAATCGACGAGATGCGCACACGGGCGTATAGCGGGAAGTCGGGATAGGGTTTTCCGGGCCGGTCAGCCGCGGTAGACTTAGGACTCACGACGCTTCTCCTGTAGAAGAGGTTGAGGCGGTCGCTCCGCCCGGACCCAACCGGGCGGAGTCCCTTCCTACCCGAAGTATACCCGTAGTAAATTCGGTAGTAATTACCCCGTAATGCGCAACTGAGGGTAATCGTAAGTCTATAAATAGCAACAGCTTACGGCGACTGTTCTTTACGGATATAGAAACCAAGAGAAAGACTGGCGGTCCGCCTTACGCAGTGAAGCAGGACTGGCTTCCGACCCGGCTACGATGGATCAGGACGGGGAGAGACCTGTTCTACGCTTATTGACTGTCTGGAGATGCACCCGTGGACGACATTCGCTCGCAGTTCCTGGCCGATTTGGGGGCGGCAAAATCCCCCAAAGAGATCGAAGACATTCGCATTCGCTATCTCGGCCGCAAAGGGACGATCACCACGCTGGCCAAGAACACCGACTTCGGCCGGCTGACCAAGGAGCAGAAGGCCGACTTCGGCCGACAGTTTAACGAGCTGAAGAATCTGGCAGAAGCCGAGATTGCCCGGGCGTTTGAGGGGGCCAAGGCGCAGACCGCAGCCGGTCCTGCCAGCGTGTTGGCCAAGCTCGACCGAACGCTTCCCGGCACCGGCCACAGCATGGGCAGCCTGCATCCCATCGCCTTGGTGCAAATGGAGTTGGAAGACATCTTTCAGGGCATGGGCTTTGCAGTCCTCACCGGTCCCGAGGTGGAACGCGAATACTACAACTTCGACGCGCTGAACATCCCTTCCGATCACCCGGCGCGCGACATGCAGGATACCTACTGGCTCACCAACGGCATGCTGATGCGCACGCATACATCGGCCAACCAGGTGCGGGCCATGGAGCGATTTGGGGCGCCGCTGCGGGCGATCTTTCCGGGCCGCTGTTTCCGCTACGAGGCGACCGACGCCAGCCACGAAACCACCTTCTACCAGCTCGAAGGGCTGATGGTGGACGAAGGCATTTCGGTGGCCAACCTGATCGCCGTGATGAGGGCCCTCTTGAGCCAGATCTTCCACCGCGAGGTCACCGTGCGCCTCCGGCCCGGGTTCTTCCCCTTCGTCGAACCGGGGTTTGAACTCGATTTGCAGTGCGTGCTCTGCGGCGGCAAGGGCTGCTCGACCTGCAAGGGCGGCGGCTGGATCGAACTCATCCCGTGCGGGCTGGTGCATCCACGCGTCTTGGAGTACGGCCGGATCGACACCTCGAAGTACAGCGGCTTCGCCTTTGGCCTGGGGCTGACGCGGCTGGCGATGATGAAATACGGCATCCCCGACATCCGCCTGATGAACTCCGGCGACATCCGCTTCTACGAGCAGTTTCCGGCAGCCGTGTGAAGTGTGATGCGGGACGCGGGTTGAGGGGCGCGGTATGCCGGACGGGGGAAGAACGTAAGAAGGGTGAAGGATGAAGATCTCGCTTGATTGGATTTCGGACTTCGTGGATCTCTCGGACGTCGCGCCGGAGGTCATCGCCGACCGGCTCACGCTGTGCACCGCCGAGGTCGAAGGCTTCGAGAAGATCCAGCGTGCCGTCGACGGCGCGGTCATCGGCGAAGTGGTGTCCGTGGAGCCGTTGGCCGGCAACCTGCGCGTGGCGACCGTCGACGCCGGCCAGCGCCGCTACGTCACCGTGTGCGGTGCCCCGAACCTCCGCGCGGGAATGAAGGCCGCGTTCGCCCCGCCGGGGGTTGTCCTCTCGGGCGGAACGCGGATTGAAGTCTCCGAGGTCGGCGGCCGCCGCAGCGAGGGCGTCCTCTGCTCGGCCATGGAACTGGGCATGAGCCGCTGGCACGAAGTGCTGCTGGAATGCCCGGCCTCGCTGGTCAACGGTACGCCGCTCGCCGAACTCATTCCGGCCGACGACGTGATCGTCGAGATCGACAACAAGAGCCTCACCCATCGGCCCGATCTGTGGGGACACTACGGAATCGCCAGGGAACTGGCGGCCGTCTTCGGGCGCGAGTTGCGCCCGTTGCCTGCGGTCGAACTCGCCCAATACGATCACTTGCCGGCCTTTCCGGTGACCATCGAGGACATCGAAAACTGCCCCTGTTACGGTTGCCTGGAATTCTGCGTGCCGCCGGGGCTCCCGTCGCCCTTGGTCATGCAGCGGCGCCTGCACGCCTTGGGGCAGCGCACATTCAATCTTCTGGTCGACGTGACCAACTACGTCATGCTCGAACTGGCCCAGCCCACGCACGCCTTCGACGGCGACCTGGTCCGCGCGATCCGCGTCGCGCCCATGGGCCGGCCGGGCACGTTCACCACGCTCG
>CAZFKF010000813.1:0-3468 GCA_964518805.1 uncultured Planctomycetaceae bacterium
GGAGCGAATAGGCGTCGGCACCGACGCCGAGGACGAGCACGCGGTCGGCCCGATCGTTCCAACCGGCCACAAGGTTGTCGCCGGGACTCTGCGTTGGATCGACCCAGGCCGGGTTCTCGCACATGTTGGCCGAGTCGCAGCGGAGCAGGAATTGGTGCGGCTTGGTGTCGCGGTTGGTGATCTCAATTCGCACCAGCGCCGCCGTGATTCCCCCGATCGCCTCCAATCGCACCGTGCCCGGAACATCCTCGTAAGTGTTCTCCAACGCCGGCAGGAAGCCCTCGCACCGTGTCCATCGACTGCGGGCAAAACTGCGCCCGTCGAATTGCGGCGTAATGCCGATGCTCCACGCGGTGGGCGGGGTCTTGAAGGTGGCCAACGGGTAGTGCGTCAGGTCGTCGTAGCTCCAGGCCATGCGCAGGCTGCCTGGCTGGAGGTCGAGAAGCGTGCGATCGCTCGAATCGGGCCGGCCGATCGTGATCCGGTGCGGCGTGGCAAAGGCGTAAGAGAAATCGACCCGCGTGGCCACCGCACTGCGCGGCTCCCCCGCCGCGTGCGAGATTGCCCCGCTAAGACCGAGACACATTCCCATCGCGACAACCAGAGCCCGATCAAACGAAGCAAGAGAGGACCACATCGCATTCTTCCCTCCTACGGACGAAGATGACCTCAGGAATGGCGATTGTAGGCCATGAGCGAAGTGAATGCCATCGTGCGGTCGTGGCGACTAAGAGAAGCGATCGGCACGCCGCGAAGGATGCCGGTGAGAGCAAGCCCGCAGTTCGTAGTGCGGGCTTCAGCCCGTTTAGCCCTTCTTATTCTCATTATCTAAACCAACGTATCCTCATCCGACACCACCATAGTAGTAACAGGCACCCACCACTGGATGATCCCCGCACTGCGAACTGGGTGGCAAATTCTGCGTCGAGGACAGCGATCCCATCCCAAGGGTGGTCGAGTCGATCGCCGTAAACCACAACAGGTAAGCATGTTAAATCACTTAACGGCCCCAATCCGGACGGATCAGGCAGCAATGGCGGAACGATTGCAGGATTGTGATAGAATTCTTTCACCCATGAGCACAAATGTGCTTGCTTTCTATCATGCGCGAAGTCATACTTGACCCGGATGGCAAATCTTACGCCGACGAGCTAGATTTCCATGTTGGCAGACCAGAGGCGACAACAGTTGTTGGAGGTGGTCCGCGTGCGGGGCTTTGCCTCGCTGCCGGAGCTGGCCGAGACGTTTTCGGTCTCCGAGTCGACCATCCGCCGCGACGTCGACCTTTTGGAGGAGCAAGGGTCTGCCAACCGTATCCACGGCGGAGTGCTGTACACGGGGACTTCGCCCAAGCTGCCGCATTTCGACGCGAGCGAGCCGGCCCGTTGGGAACAGAAGCGGGCCATCGCCCGAAAGACGGCGGAATTGGTGGAAGACGGCGACACGGTCCTCCTGGACGGCGGGAGCACGACGTATGAAGTGGCTCGGCTGCTGGTGGGCCGGTCGTTGCACGTCGTGACCAACTCGCTGCCGGTGGCCAACCTGTTCGCCTCCGACACGCACAGCGACCTGGTGTGGATCGGCGGCAACGTGTGTCCGCGATCCGGCGTGGCCTTGGGGCCGTACGCCGACAAGATGCTGGCCATGATTCGGGTCCGGAAGACGATCCTGAGCGTGGCCGCGGTGAATCACGAAGGGTTCTTCAACAACAACGTGCTGCTGGTGGAGACCGAGCGGGCGATGATGCGGGCCGCCGACGAGGTGATCGTCGTGGCCGACAGTTCCAAGTTCGGCCACTACAGCCTGACGCACCTGTGCGGGCTCGAGGCCGTGAACTGGCTGGTGGTCGACGCGGGCATCGCCGAGACGTGGAAGAGCGACTTGGCCGCGGTAGGCGTGCGGGTGGCGGTGGCGGAAGAAAGTCCGAGCGAACGTAACGGGATAGAACGATGAGCATAGCCCCAGCGATTGATCGGGCCGCGATCGAGCAGATCGTGCGCCAGCTTGTCCTGAAGCAAGTGGGCGGGCCCCCGGGCAAGCCGGACCTGGTGGTGAGCGTGTCCGCGCGGCACGTCCATCTGACCGACGAGCACGTCGAGACCCTTTTCGGCCCGGGGCGCAAGCTCACGGTGATGAAGGATCTGTACCAGGACGGCTTCTTCGCGGCCGAAGAAACCGTGATGGTGGTTGGGCCCGGCCGGCGGCGCATGTTGCCGACCGTCCGCATCCTCGGGCCCACGCGCCCCAGAAGCCAGGTGGAACTGGCTTTCACCGACGGGATCTCGTTGGGCATCGACCTTCCGGTCCGGCTGAGCGGCAAGATTGACGGCACCCCGGGCTGTGTGCTGGTCGGGCCGGCGGGAGTGGTGGAGTTGAAGGAAGGCGTGATCCGCGCCGAGCGGCACGCCCACATGAGCCCGGCCGACGCGGCCCATTACGGCGTGAAGACGGGCGACCGGATGAATCTTCGCGTCGTGTCGTCGTGTACGACGACCTTTGAGAACGTTTTGGTGCGGGCCGAAGAGAAGATCAAGCTCGAAGTCCACCTCGATACCGACGAAGGCAACGCGGCGGATCTCGACCATGCATCGAGTGTTGAACTATTCAAACCGTAGTTTTCCCTTTTTGGAGAGCGGACCCATGGCAAAAGCGATGGAAGCGTTGGGCATGATTGAGACCAAGGGGTTTGTGACCCTGGTCGAAGCCACCGACGCAGCGTTGAAGGCGGCCAACGTCCAGTTCCTTGGCTGGGACAAGGTGGGCAGCGGCCTGGTGAGCGTCTTTCTGACCGGCGACGTGGCCGCGGTGAAGGCCGCGACCGACGCCGGCGCCGCAGCCGGCGGCCGGATCGGCGAAGTGGTTTCGGTGCAAGTCATCCCGAGGCCGCACAGCGACATCGACGTCGTGTTGCCGGTGACCGGCAAATCGGCCAAGGCCGACTGAGCAGTGTTTCACTCCCCCTCGCCCTTTGGGAAAGGGGACGACAAGCGAGTTGGCGACGCCATGTCACCTCGAAACATGTCACCTCGAAGAACGAATCACACGAAGATTGCACAAAGAAGGGATATTCCTGCAATGCAAGACGCCATTGGACTATTGGAAACCAAGGGGCTGGTCGCGCTGGTTCAGGCCACCGATGCGATGGCCAAGGCGGCCAACGTCGAGATTGTCAAGCGGATTCAGATCGGCGGCGGGTTGGTGACCACCGTCGTGCGCGGCGACGTGGGGAGCGTTCGCGCCGCCGTTGAGGCGGGCGCGCAGGCCGCCTCCCAGGTCGGCGAGCTGATGGCCAGCCACATCATCCCGCGGCCAGCCGAAGGCGTTACCGCCGCGTACCTGAGCTAACCCACCGGGACAGGAAGGAGCCACGAGCGGTCCGCAGCCGCGTCGTATTGCGCACGCGGTCCGCAGGGAGAAGGAAGCCATGAAGATCCTCGTAGCGAACCTCGGGTCGACGAGCTTCAAGTA
>CAZFKF010000814.1:0-3466 GCA_964518805.1 uncultured Planctomycetaceae bacterium
CGTCGCCCGCGGCGGCAGCGCTTTCCGTGCAATCGATCCCGCCTACGATCGTGGCCAACGCGAACGGCAACATGATCGGCAAGTTCGTCAGCGCCGCCAGGGCAACGCGTTGCCACCACAAGAGGCCCCAGGAGCATTCGGGCAGCAGGTTCGGGGCTTGCCAGGCCACCGGCGCCTGGCCCACCTGAGTCGGCACCAGCGTCCATCCCAGGGCATCGGTGAGGCCGGTCCCCACCCAATAGGCCAGCACCCCGAGGATAACGGCCGCCAGCGCCCCGGGAATCCGGCCCGGCAGGCTGCGCTGGGCGACCAGCGTCACGAGAATGACGGTCAGCGAGAGCATGCCCACCAGGGGCACGGCGGCGATATGGCTCCAAAGCGGCAGGAAGGCGATGAGGGCCAGGGCGATTCCAGCCAGCGACCCAAGCAGCCCGGCACGCGGCACCCACTGGCGGATCTTCTCGCCCATCGGCGCCACCAACGACTTGAAGACTCCGACCAGCACCAGCACCACGGCCCCAACGTGCCAGGCAAAGACCATGGCCTCGTTGTGGCCCAGGCCATGTCGAGTGACGGCTTCGCTCAGGGCCGGCAGCAACACCAACGGGCCCACGGCGAACGTGCTCGGCGTGTCGAGTCCCAGGGGCATGGCCGTGACATCGGTCCGTCCGGTTCGCCGCGCCAGACGAAACGCCATCCACGTGTACGCCAGATCGCCCAGCACCACGCCCAGGGCCGTGCCCGGAATCATCTGGGTGAGCACGAAATCCCGCGAGAACCGGCGATCGGTGCCCGGGTCGGCGCTGGTGATCAGCACCACCAGCACGATCATCACCGCAACGTTGTCCAGGATCAGGCCAAAGAAGGCGTTCAGGTCGCCCCAGCGGGCCCAGGCGTATCGGCTCATGTTCCTTCGGCTGCCTTCGGTTTCAACGAGTTCGGAGCGTACAACTTGATTTCGCTGGGAAACGCCGTCCTCGCGGCCCCGCATCACGTGGCGACGGCCACGCAACTCTGCGGCCGCTCTTGCGAAGCGGGTTCATTCGGCCGTCGTTAGTGAGCCGTTGAGTCGCATCGCTCGGCCGGGCACGGTGGTGGCTTGGGCGGTCCGGTCTCCGTACCGAATCGTGCATGCACCCGCCGTCTTCGACCGCACTGCGGCATGGGTGAGCTTGCCCTCGCTCCAGGCGATGTCCACCTCGAAGCCGCCTCGGGCGCGGAGGCCGCGGACGCTGCCCGTGGGCCAGGACTTGGGAAGTGCCGGCACTAGCTCGATCTCGCCGGCGTGGCTCTGCAAGAGCATCTCGGCGATGCCCGCCGTGCCGGCCGAGTTGCCATCCACGCAGAAGATGTTGTCCTGGGCCCCTGCGATCCCGGCCGTTGAGAAGGTCAGCAGGTTCGTATCGCTCAGCTTGCCGATCAATCCCAGGACGCACCCGTAGGCGCGATCGGCATCGCCCAGGCGGGCGAAGTAGTTGATCATGTTGGCCCGGCTCCATTCGACGTCTTCCCAGTTGGGCTGGCCCAGTCGGCGCTCGATGGTGACGCGCGCGGCCTTGGCCAGCTCGGGTGTGTCCCGCCTCGTGATCTGGCTGCTGGGGTAGAGGGCGACCAGGTGGCTGGTGTGGCGGTGGTTCGGAACGGCCTCGGGAAAGTCCTCCAGCCATTCCTGCAACTGCCCGAGCCGGCCGATTTGCAGTGGCGGCAACTTCGCCCGGGCCCTTTCCAGGCGGAGACGGAACTCCTCGTCGATGTTGAGGATCTTCGTCGCCTCGATGCAGTGCGTGAACAGGTCGTACACGAGGACGCGATCGTGGGTCGGGCCCATCGACTCGCTGACCACGCTGCCGTCCGGCGCCTGGAAGGCGTTTTCCGGCGAGGTGGCCGGGCCCGTGAGCAGGTAGCCGTACTTCGGATGCTCGACCATGTATTCCAGGAAGAACTGAGCCGCCTCGCGGAGCACCGGATAGGCCCGCTTGGCCAGGAATTGCCGGTCGCCGGTGAAGGCGTAATGGTCCCAGAGGTGCGACGCGATCCAGAGGCCGCCGGTCGGGTGCGTGCCCCAGCCCAATCCCCAGCCCGGCGCCGTGTATCCCCAGGCGTTGGTGACCACGTGGCACACCCACCCGTTGCAGCCGTACACGACGCGGGCCGTGCGCCGGCCCGGCTCGCAGAGCGATTGAATCAGACGAAACAACGGCTCGTGGCACTCGCTGAGGTTGCAGACCTCGGCCGGCCAGTAGTTCTGTTGGGTATTGATGTCGAGGTGAAAATCGCAGGTCCAGCCCATGTTGCAGGCCAGGTTGTCGTTCCACATTCCCTGGAGGTTCAGCGGCAGCGGCGAGTCTCCGCGCGAGCCCGCGATGAGGAGGTATCGGCCATATTGAAAGAACAGCGCGGCCAGGTGCGGGTCGTCCTCGCCCCGGCGGACTCGCGCCAATCGCTCGTCGGTCGGCATGACTTGGGCCGGAGGATTCGCCAAGTCGAGCGAAACGCGACGGAACAACGGCTGGCAATCGGCGACGTGCGCGGCCCGGACTTCGCCGTACGACTTCTTCGCAATGGCGGCGATCTGCTGCAGGCAGCGTGCGGCCGGGTCGCGGCCTTGGTATGTCGTGTTCACGGCCACGAAGAGCGTGACGGCATCGGCGCCCGTGACTTCGAGCCCGTCCTTGACCGCCGTAACCGCTCCCCCGTCGCACTGCACGCGAACCAGGCCCCGGAACGAGACGCCGGTCTTTCCGTCGCTGTGCATCGTTTCCCGAGCGTCCCCGGCAATGGCCAGCGTGTCATTCGCCCTGGCCTCGGCCTTCCAAGGGCGGTCGCCGCCGCGGAACTGCAAAGCGAAGGAGACCATGCCGGGCCTGTCGGCACTCAAATGCATCGCCAACACGCCATCGGGATGGGAACAAAGGACTTCGCGGGCGAATGCCACCCCGTCGATCGCATACTCGGTTCGGGCCACGGCCTGGTCCAAGTCGAGCCATCGGCGGTAGCCGCAAACCTCCGGCCCACGATGGCGCATCGTCAAATATAGGTCGCCCAAAGGCAAGTGGGTACCGTAGTTGCCCGTCCGACCGAGCAGGTAGCGGGCCGTCTGGTCGGCCCCCTCGCGATACTTTCCGGCGAAGAACAGCTTCCGGATCGCGTCGAGGTGTTTTGCGCCCTCCGGGTTTTCGTGGCTTGTGCCGGGCGCCCCGGACCAGAAGGTCGATTCGTTGAGCCCAAGCCGCTCCTGACCCACGCCGCCGTAGACCATCTCCCCGAGACGCCCGTTGCCCGACGGAAGGGCCTCCAGCCAGCGGACCGGCAGAGGGCGACACCACAGCGCGAGCGGGGCGTCCGGGGCGTCGGCCTGTGCGGCCGGCGGCCGCGGCGGGTCAGATCTCGCTGCATCATCACCGAACGAGACGCAGTAATAGGCGAGCGTGAAGCTCAGCCTAATCAGGAGGCGACGACTACTCGA
>CAZFKF010000815.1:0-3466 GCA_964518805.1 uncultured Planctomycetaceae bacterium
GGTAGTCGGGATTTCTTTGATATTTGTCCTCAATTCTCTGCCACGTCTTCTGCCAGTCGGCCGGCTCCTCGGCGTACCAGCGGAGCACGTCGCGGATGCACTCGGCATACTGGCTTTTCTCCGGGATGCACTCCAGCCCGAAGCGGACCAACTTCACCGGGTCGCTCTCAAAAAACGCCTCGGTGACCATCCCGCCGACGAACTGGCCGCCGTAGAGTCCGTCGCCGTAGTTCATCAGCCGGCCGAAGACCTCGCCCAGCGCGATCGCGGTGTTGGGCAGGCCCGGGGCGATCAGGCCGGAAAAATCGGCCTCGATCTGGTAGTCGATGTCGTCGGCGTGGCTGTTGAACCGCGGGTGGCCGCTGTCGGGCGGGGCGATTCCCGCGCGGAGGTTGTCGCGCCCGGCCTTGTTGGCGTGCCAAAGCCGGTAGCCGCTGTTGGCCCATTCGATCCCTGCCTGCCGGATCGGCACGCCCAGTCCGTGCCGCTCCAGTGAGCGGAGGAAGGTCATCTCCACATAGAGGTCGTCGTTGCCGTGCTGGTTGATCATGCCGGGCGTCCAGGGCGGCATCTTGTCCTCGGGGATCATGGCGGCCTGCCAACGGAACTCCGTGGGCGCCCCCCAGCCGACTCCGGCCATCTGGCCCAACCAGCCCCCCTTCATCTTGTCGAGATACGTCCTGACGGGCAGGCGACGAACCTTCTCTTCGCCCTGCGCGGCGCTTGCCAGCGATGCCACCGTCAGACTCGCAACAACCATCCGCAACACGGTTTTCGACATGGAATCACTCCTCGAAGCAACTAGATCGCAGGCAACGCCAAGTGCCCCCGCGAACGATGATACACCATGGCCGCCGGCATGTCACGGGAGCCGCTACGGTTCGATCTCTCCGATTCTTCGACCGCCACGTTGAAAGAACACTCGACAGAGTGGGGCATCCGCTGCGTTGCTCGGCCGGAGCCCGTCGCCCCGCTTCACCCCGGCCGCCCCCCTCCTCAACGCCAGCTTGCCGGAACGTCGACGAAATACCCCGCGATCCAGTGCCCCTCCGGTCGGATCTCGTAATCCACAATGAACCGCCGGCGCTCGCCCACGGCCACCGACGCCGGATAGCTCCCGTCGGGGATCGCCGAACCATCCGGGCAGTACTGGTAGCAGGGCACCCGGTGCTCGAGGTCCCACGTGCAGAACTCGGGGTCGGCCGTGGTGACCATCGAAACCGACACCATGCGCCGGTCGGCATAGGTCAAAACGGGCGTCTTGCCGTGGAAATCCAAGTGGGCCGGCGACGTGGATCGGGCGTCGCGCACGTTCGATCGCACGGGCTTCTGCCAGGTGCGTCCGCCGTCGCGGCTCTCGGTCTTCCAGAAGTACCCGTCGCTGGCGCCGCTGTTGCGAAGGATGCCGACCACGCGCCCGCGCTCGACCTCCAACACGCTCCATTCATCACCCAGGAAGCCGGGCAGGTCGGGCACCGTGGAGAGATGCCAGGTCTTGCCGCCGTCGCCCGACTCCGCGGCGATGGCGCCGTTGCCGGGGGCCTTGTAGATCGGCGTCAGGATCTCGCCCGACGCCAACACGAGCGGCGCGGCTCGCGTGCGGGCGTCGAGATCGGCCATCATCGTCGGCCGGCCCCATGTCTTTCCGCCGTCCTGCGAGCAGGCGACCATGCACCGCGAGATGTTGTCGCTTGTGTACGTGTTGTAACAGACCATGAGCCGGCCGTCGGGAATCTGCACGATTGCGGCGTTGCGGTCGTCCACACCGGGCTCATCGACGACGACCTGGGCCTTCGTCCAGGTCTTTCCGTCGTCGTCGCTGGCGGTGAAGAGAACCTTGCCGGTGGGTGAGAATCCGTGGACGCTGTCGTCGCGGAAGGCGCACACGAGCCGCCCCTGTCCGGCCCGCGCCACCCACGGCCAGCCGGGATAGCCGCCCCGGTGCAGGATGACGTCCGGGCGGCTCTTGACGGCCGCGGGTTCCGCGGCGAAGGAGGCGCGGGCGGGCGAAACCGCAAGCGTCCCCGCAATCGCGGCCGTTTGCCGAAGGAACCGACGCCGAGAGTATCGTTGAACCACGGGTAGCATCTCCTTACGTTGAAGTCGGCCCTGCTTGACTACTTGAGTCTGAAGTTCATACCCATTCCCACTGCCGCAGCCATTGGTAATCCTGCGGCAGGTTGTTCCACATCTGGTCGACCATCTCCTGATGGCGTTGGCTCTCGGCCAGGTCGAATTGGCGGCGCTCGCCAACGGCCGCGGCGGCATTCCTCACGTGGTCGACGGTCATCAGGCCCGGGATCGAGGCCGACAGCACGTCGCAGGCCAGCACGTGGCGCAGGGCGATCCGTGCCCGCTGGTCGTCTTCGGCCTTGGTCGCCGAGTCGGGCGTGCCGCCCGACAGGAAGACCGTGCCGCTGGCAAAGGGCTTGATGCCGATCATGCCCACGTTGTGCTTGCGGAATGCGTCGAACATGCTCCCCACCGGCTTCTCCTTGGTGCCGGCGCTGTAGGGCGTGACGATCACTTCCAGCGACGGATACTTGGCCACGGCCTCGGCGATCCAGGGGCGGTGGTGGGTCGAGACGCCGGTGGCCCGGGCCTTGCCCGTCTTCTTGCCCCACGCCAGGGCCTCGGCCACGGTGTCGAGTTCCTTCTCGGTGTTCTTCGTGGCGTGCTCGCGCAGGGTGACCCGCCACACGTCGACGTAGTCCAGGCCCACTTTGCGAAGCCCTTCGTCGAGTTGGTCCTTCATCTTCTGGAGCGACCCGGCGAGGTTCGGATCGCGTCCGCCCCACCAGTCGAAGCCGAAGTAGATCTGCTCGCGCCGGCCCTTGAGGGCCTCGGCATAGACCTCGACCTCGCCCGACCAGCAGGCGTCGATGTAATTGATCCCGTGATCCAAGGCGGCGGCCATCACCTCGCGGCGGTTCTTCTTGAAATCGTCGCTCCCCGGCTGGTAGGGGATCCGCTTCCAATGCCCGCCCATGCTCACCGCCGAAAGGATAAGGCCGGTGCGCCCCAAGGGGCGGTACTCCATGTTCTCGTTGTAGCTTCGGGTCTTGGTGACGTCCGGCGCGGCCGCAGCCGTCTGCGGCTTCCCAATCACCCCGGCGCCCAACGCCGCCCCCGCGGCAACCGCAGCGGCGCCCTCGCGGACGAATTCTCGACGCGAAACACGTTCTTGGGTCATTTTGGTTCTCCTTGCCTTTTGTTTCGCCCGTGTGGCAGGCGACGCCATTCGCGTTGGACGAATGGCTAACCGTTTGGGGTCTTGCCGTTCTGCTCGTCTTCTTCCTGCGGGGGCGCGCGTTTTCGAAAGGCGCTCCCAAGCGTCCATTTTGTGAAAAAAACTCCGATGCACACGGCAACAAGCGCCGATCCCGTTTCCGACAAGCCCTGTGCCGAGTACCCAGGGCCAGCGCACACTAATTGCCTTTGCCAGTAAGGATTTGCATCAAGAAGT
>CAZFKF010000816.1:0-3459 GCA_964518805.1 uncultured Planctomycetaceae bacterium
CGCCGCTGGATCGCCAATTGATTCCAACCCATGTGGGGAACCGAATACTCCTCGGGCAGTTCGAACCGGACCACCTCGCCCGGAAACACCCCCAACCCTTCGTGGCGACCGTTCTCGTGACTCACCTCGAAAAGCAGTTGTAGTCCCAGGCAGATGCCCAGGAACGGCTTGCCGGAGTGGATCGCTTCCAGTACGGGCTCGACAAGCTGGCGTCGCCGCAGTTGATCAATTGCGTCCTCGAAGGCCCCCACGCCCGGCAGCACAACTTTCGCGGCACGCTGGACTTGCGCCGGATCGTCGGTGACGATCGCCTCGCACCCGACGCGCTCGAAACCCTTCTGCACGCTGCGGAGATTTCCCATTCCGTAATCGATGATGGCGATGGTTCGTCGGCTGGTAGTCATGGTGTCTAACCCGCTATCAAGGAACCGCGTCAACCACTATTGCTTGCGATGCGGAGGGTGACTACGATCACCCACCCAGATCTGGAGATGGTCTATGTGGCGGACCGTATTCTTGATGACCTTTTTGTGTCTCTCTTGTTCGACAGGCTGCAATGTGTCGCAGACGCTGCGCGATGCTGCCTTCAATCTCTTCGGAGATGGTTACACGGCTGCCGACAAGCGATGGGAACGCAGATCGCACTACGATCAGGCTTGGGACCGCTACGACGCCGCAGCGAACAACGCCCGTTAGGTGGCTCTTTCGCGATGCATGGCTGGGCATTCCTCCGATTCCTACGTCCCTCGGACCACGCCGCCAAACCACTCCACATGCCGGCGTGGGCAATAGCGTAGACCGTGCTGAATGCAGAAGGGTTCAAGCCATACCTCGGTATGGGCCAGGACCGCCGCCTCGGTACCCATGGGCATCAGCATCACTCGGCTTCGATCGATCTCCGGAAATCCTGACAAATACTGTTCCACTTCCAGGCAATCGGCCATCGAGTCCACGACGAATTTGAACTGATAGGAATACTCGGCCACAAGCTGGCGGATCACCTCCGGCGCGTGGCGCCGGCGATCGTGCCGCAGGGCCCAACTGGGCTCCTGGCCCGCCGGCGGCGTGCTGTTGGCCAACTTCGGACTGATCGACATCAGGTCGCACGCCACCGGCAGATATCGCGTTCCCGCGGTTTCGATCGTGATGTGCCGGCCCAGGTGGCGCAGCACCATGGTCAATTCGACCGCCTCAGCGAAGATCATCGGCTCCCCGCCGGTGAAGATCACATGGGACTCCTGCAACTGGTCCACTTGGGCAGCGATCTCCGATACGGTCAGGTTCCTCCCTTCCGGCCACCACGAGGCGAACGGGGTATCACAGAACCGGCAGCGCAGGTTGCACCCGCTGGCCCGAACGAACACGCTCGGCGTCCCCGTCAGGAATCCCTCGCCCTGAATCGATCTGTAGATCTCGGCAATACGCATGGAAAACGGGCAAGGCAAGGAGAATGCGAGGGGAAAAAGGAAAGGAAGAGGAATAAAAGGGGGAAAGAAGAAGGACTAGAACCGGTGCATCGCTCTCTCCTTCTTCCCTTTTTCCCCGCCTCTTTTTCCTTTTCTCTTCATCTTCTTTCGGTCTCTCAGTCTCGTTGATACTTCACCGGGTCAACCATTCCGGCCTCGGCAAATCCTCTCAGACGCAGCAGGCACGAGTCGCAGCGGCCGCAGCTTAGGCCGGCCGCATCGGGATCGTAGCAGGAATGGGTCAGCGCGTAGTCGACGCCCAGGTCCGTGCCCCGGCGGATGATCTCGGCCTTGGTCAAGTGGATCAGCGGCGTATGGATCTTGAACTCGATGCGGCCTTCGGCTCCCGCCTTAGTCGCCAGGTTGGCCAATTGCTGGAACGCAGTGATGAACTCCGGACGGCAGTCGGGGTACCCGCTGTAGTCCAAGGCGTTTACGCCGATGAACAGGTCCGCCGCCCCGATCACTTCGGCGTAGCCAAGCGCGAGGGCCAGAAAGACCGTATTCCGGGCCGGCACGTAGGTGATTGGGATCTCGGCCTGCATGGTGTCCGGATTGCGGTCCTTGGGTACCTCGATAGAGGAGGTCAGGGCGCTTCCCCCCAACGTCCGCAGGTCCACTCCCAGCACCACGTGGCGCTTCGCGCCAAGCGATTCGGCCACGCGCCGCGCGGCATTCAGCTCAAAACGGTGCCGCTGACCGTAGTCGAGCGACAGGGCGAATAGATCGAACCCCTCGGATCGGGCAATCGCCGCCGCGGTCGCAGAATCCAACCCGCCGGAGAGCAATACGACCGCCGGTCCGCCCGGCCCCACTTCTTCCTTCATCCTTTGTCCTTCATACTTTCCTTCATCATGCCACAACGGTCCGTGCAATCCAAGGAGCCAAGTAAGTTGAACGACTCGTTCCGAGACGCGCTGGAGACCTTTGCCAACCAATACCCCGACCGGGAGTATACGATCGAGATTCGCTGCCCGGAGTTCACCTCGGTATGTCCGAAGACCGGCCAGCCCGACTTCGGCACGCTCACGATCACGTACGTTCCGGCCCAGAAGTGCGTGGAATTGAAGAGCTTGAAGCTCTATCTCCAGCAGTTTCGCAATGAGGGGATCTTTTACGAGAACGTGACCAACCGCATCCTCGACGACCTGGTGGCCATGCTCGAACCGCGCCGCATGACGCTGGTGGCGGCGTTCACTCCGCGTGGGGGGATAACAACCACCGTCACCGCGACGTTCGCAAGCCACGCCTGACGGCGCCGTGCCAAGCTATGGTTCGCGCCACCGCGCGGCAGGCGTCGGCCCGTACTCGATGGTCACAGACCTACCTTTTTGGACGATTGAGAGCCTCGCGGCCTCGGTCACTAGTTCATTGATCGCGCTGTTGGCCGGGGTGGCCAGGATGCCGCGGCGGTCGATGGAGTCGAGCGCCTGACGTTGTCGGCCAAGGGCCTCTTCACCGGTCGCCTCGCCTCTTGCGGCGTTGACGCGGGCCGCCGCTGCGACCAGGGCCTCGACGGAATCGTACCCATAGCCCACCGGCTTCAGTCCCTCGCCTTCCCAGGGCACCAGGCGGAAATAATCGGGGCTGACGTAGCGGAACATCGCCCCGGACTTACGGTCCGCGTAACCGTAGCTGCACCCCCGGTACTGGTCGTCGTGGTGCAGATACGTCCCGCAATCGGCGCCTTCGCAGAACAGGCACAGCCCCTGGTCGTTCGTGCCCGGGCCTTCGTCCGGATAGCCGAGCCCGTTGGTCACGCTCAACACCGCTCCGTTCTCCCACACGACCTGGCCCGACGACCACAGATAGCCTGCCTTGCCGTTGGGGAACTTCCCTTCGACGCCGCGGACCGAGACCTCGACCGGGCGCAGGCCCGTGATGAAGTACACCAGGTCGACATAATGGCATCCGACGTACGTGAACGGGTCGCTGTTGTCCTTGGTGAACCAGTTCTGGAAGTTCGAGTGGCGGTAGTAATAGGGTTCGATCA
>CAZFKF010000817.1:0-3440 GCA_964518805.1 uncultured Planctomycetaceae bacterium
ACCCTAAAGTGCCCATTTTCCCAACACCAAATCACACTTTGCAAAAGTCCAGTTCAGAGTTGGCCGAGCTGGCCGATGGTCGTGACGACGGCCGTAATCATGATGGTCGGAATGTGGTTGCCGTCATCCCCCCTTGGGCCGTGGTTGGGCTTCACGTACTTGCCGCCCCTCTACTGGCCTCTGCTCGGACTGACCTTGTTCTGCTATGTCTTGCTCACGCAAGGCGTGAAGACGTGGCTCATCGGCAGGCGTTGGGTCTGACTGTCTTTAGGATCCTGGAGACGCTTCGCAGGTAGGCATTGAAGGCGAACTCCGAGATCAGACGCGTCTTGCTCGCCGGGCGATGCTCCAGCCATGCCGGCAATATATGAGCGCTGATTGAGATCGCGCAATACCACTTGCGCGGGGTGCGTCTGAATGCGCAAATCTCGTGCCGAGCAGGATTGGCTCGCGGGCCTTTTTCCTTGTCGCCTCACTATTGTGAACGTATAATCACAATGGAGGCGCGACATGGCCGACGAGAAGCTGGACCGCGAAATCCGTCGCGAGCAAATTGCCGAAGCGGTGCTGAGCTTCGTCGCAGCGCATGGCGTGGGGCGGCTGAGCATGGCGCAAGTCGCGAGGCGGGTGGGGTTGGTTCCTTCGGGAATCTACCGCCATTTCAAGAGCAAGGAGGAGATGATCCTGGCTGCCTTGGACCGCATCGAGGCCCGGCTGCAGGCCAACCTTCGCGCGGCGGCCGAGGAGACTCCGGATTCTTTGGAGCAGCTACGCGGCATCCTGATACGCCATGTCCGCGTCATCCGCGAGGGGCGAGCGGTACCGCGAATCATCTTCTCCGACGAGGCCCACAGCGGCCACCCGGCCCTCAAACAGCGGGTCCAGCAGATCCTGGGAGCGTATCTGGAACGGATCGCCGAGTTAGTCCGGCAGGGGCAAAAGGAAGGGAAGATCCGGCCGGAATTGGACCCCGCCACGGCCGCCACGATGCTCATTGGCATCGTCGTGCCGGCCGGCATCCTTTGGCACCTCACCGACGGTGGTTTCGACGTTACCAAACACGCCGAACGGGCTTGGCAGATTCTCCGTCGGGCGATCGTCTCGGACGAGCGTCAACCGGCCGATTCTATGTGAACGACTACTCACAAGAAGACCTGCTATGAAGCATCGCAAGGTTCTGATCGTCGTCGCAGCGGTTGTCATCGCGGCCACAGCCCTCGCTCTCGCTGCAAATATGGGAAATTCAGGAAGGCTGGGAAGAGACAGTGGGGTGTTCTCTCGGATCACAGGCGCTTTCTCTGCCCGTGACGAGAATACGATACGCGTTTCCGGGAACATCGAACTCATCGACGTAGAGGTCAGCTTCAAGATTGGCGGTCGGGTCGTCGAACGGACGGTGGACGAAGGGGATTCCGTCCAGCCCAACCAGCGGATTGCGTCCCTCGAATGCGAGGATCTGAAGCGCGACGTCGCGGCCCGGGAAGCGGACTACCGAGCGGCCGAAGCCGCGTGGGAAGAAGCGGAGAACGGATCGCGCAAAGAAGAGAAGGAGGCCGCCCGGGCTGCCTTGGAGAAAGCCGATCAGGCCTACAAGGAGCTCGAGCACGGCTCCCGGCCCGAGGAGGTCAAGGCGGCCGAAGCCACGCTTCAAAGCACCAAAGTCGAGAAGGAGCGGCTGTCCGACGAACTCGGGCGGGCCAAGAGGCTGTACGACGATCACGCGATTTCCGAGGAAGACTACAAGCGGCAGGAAGCGGCCTATCGAGTTGCCGAGTCAAGGTGGCGCGAGGCCGCCGAACGCTCCACCCTGATCCGCATTGGTCCGCGCGTCGAGCAGATCGCGCAGGCTAAAGCGGCACTCCAGCAGGCGACGTGGCAATCGCAGCTCGTGGAGGCAGGCGCCCGGGCCGAGGTCAGGAAACAGATGCTCGCCCGCCGCGATGAGGCCAAGGCCGCCTGGGAACTGGCCAAGACCCGATTAGGCTACGCCGAGGTCTTTGCGCCGCCGTGGCCGGGCGTCGTGATGGCCAAGAACGTCGAGCCGACGGAATACGTCTCGCCTGGCACGCCGGTGGTGACCATCGGCGACCTGGCCCACCCGTGGCTGCGGGCGTACGTCGACGCCGAAAACGCCCAGCGGCTGAAGTACGGCCAGCGGGCGCGGGTGACGAGCACGCTGATGCCGGGCAAGGTGTTTGAAGGCCGGATCGGTTTCATCGCCTCCGAGGCGGAGTTCACTCCCAAGAGCGTGCAGACGGAGAAAGAGCGATCGAAGCTCGTCTACCGGATCAAGATCTACGTCGACAATCCCAAGCAGGAGCTGAAGCGGGGCATGCCCGCCGACGCCGACATCCTTCTCGACTCGGCCCCCGTGGACAATCTGTGACCGATGGACGCCATTCGCACCGATCGCCTCGCAAAATCGTTTGGCGCGCTCAAGGCGGTGGATGATCTTTCGCTGACCGTCGCGCGGGGGGAGATCTTCGGCTTCGTTGGTCCGGACGGGGCGGGGAAGACCACGACGATGCGGCTGTTGGCCGCGATCATGGAGCCGACCTCCGGAGATGCCTGGGTCAACGGTTGCCACATCGTGCACGATGCCGAGGCGATCAAGGAACACATCGGTTACATGAGCCAGCGGTTCGGACTCTACCCCGATCTCACCGTGGCCGAGAACATCGACTTCTACGCCGATATCTACGACGTGCCGCGGCGCGGCCGCCGCGAGAAGATCGACCGTTTGCTGGCCTTCAGCAACCTGACGCCGTTTAGGCGTCGGCTGGCGGGCAACCTGTCGGGCGGGATGAAACAGAAGCTGGGATTGGCGTGCGCGCTGATCCACACCCCCAAAGTCCTCTTTCTCGACGAACCGACCAACGGCGTTGACCCCGTGTCGCGCCGCGACTTCTGGCGCATCCTCTATCAGTTGCTGCGCGAAGGGGTGACGATCTTCGTCTCCACCGCGTACCTCGACGAGGCCGAACGGTGCAGTCGCCTGGCCCTGATTCACCAGGGCAAGTTGCTCGCAATGGGCACACCCCATGAGGTGAAACAACTGATGAAGGGGACGATCCTAGAGGTTCGCTTGGCGAACCCCCGCCGGGCGACCTGTGTGCTGCGCGAGCAGCTTGCCGGGCATTCGGTGGGCCTGTTCGGCGATCGCGTCCACGTGGTTACGCGCGAGCCCGAGGAGACCGCCCGTCGAATCGAGTCGGCTCTCGCGGGAGCGGGTCTCAAGCCAGAAGGTGTCCGGCCCATCGAGCCCTCGCTGGAAGACGTGTTCGTATCGGTGCTGGGAGAAGGCGGAGAAGCTAGGCAGGATTTGTCAAATTGAAGACTGCAAATATCAAATTGCGGATACGAAGAGGGCCATCAGGCCTGCTTCTTCGGCAAACGAGTTGCGCTGGCTGCGGTGCGTTGCCGGCACGTGGGAGCCTCAG
>CAZFKF010000818.1:0-3439 GCA_964518805.1 uncultured Planctomycetaceae bacterium
CCGCCCTGCGCGGCCCCGCCCTGGAAAGCGACCTGCGCGACCGCGCCCTGACTCTCAACGCCATCGCCATCGACCTGAATGCCCCGCGAACCTTGATCGACCCGCTGGGCGGGGTCAACGACCTGCGCGCCCGGCGGCTGCGAGCCTGCGCCCCCAGTGCCTTCCAGCACGACCCGGCCCGCATCGTGCGCGCCGTGCGCCAGGCGGCCGGGCTGGAGTTCCAGATCGAAGCCGAAACCCGGGGTTGGCTGCGGGCTGCCCTCCCAGAACTGGGCCGCGTCTCGGTCGAGCGGCTGCGCGATGAGCTGTTCAAGATTCTGGACGGTCCGCGCCCGGCAGCTGCCCTGCGCAGCCTGGACGATGCCGAGCCCACCGATCTCCCTGCCCCCGAATCGACGGCCGATCCGCTTCTGCTGTCAGCGAGGTTGCATGGCTTGCCCGACTCAGAACGCGAGGAAGCACGCCGCACTCTCGATGCGGATCTGACGGTGCAGCGGAACCTGCTTCCCGCCGCGCGCCATTCCCTTCTGGCGCGGCAGTTCTGTCCCCTGCTGCCTCGTATTGAGATCCACCTGGCGGAGTTGTGCTTCCTCATGCGATCTGGGGATTCCGACGCGGTCTATCTGGATCGCGCCCGGTTGCTGGCGCCGTCGGACGCGGCGATTTGGTTCGGTGCCGGACTGTTGGACTGGCATGCTCGCCGTCCCGAAGCGGCTTGCCGAAGTTGGCGACATTCGCTGGAACTCTCGGATTCGTACTTGGTTCCCATTCTCGACCTTTGTGGCACGAATCTCTCCTCCGCCAGGATTTCGGCGGAATTGCTTCCCGATCGTCCCGCAATCCTGCTCGCGGCCGCGAAACACCTTTATCCCGGCGACGACGCGGTTGCGGAGCGGCGACCCTTCCTGGAAAAGGCGAGCGGCCTGTTAGCCAGCGAATCGGCGCCTCTGTCTGGGGAGGAACTCTGGGTCAAAGCCAGTCTTTCGCGGCAGCTTGGCGACAGGGAGGCCGCCTTGGATGCCTACCGGGCGGCCCTTGCCCACCAGCCGCGGCAGGTTGAGTGGCGCTACGAGTACGCCGCGTGTCTCTTCGATCAAGAACAATTGCAGCAGGCGCTCTCGCAGGTCGAGATCGTGCTCGACCTGTCTCCCGGGCACGCGAAGGCCCGGCAGTTGTCGAAACTCGTGAGGCGTGCGATCGCCGAGGGGGCAAGTCGGCGAGATCACAGGAAGGTCGATCAGCCCTCCAATCGCTCGTCGAGGTGACGCGAAACCAGGCGCGCTGCTCGTTCCGAACGCTTGCACGGACAGGCTCGTCTCGGATTCGGCGCGGCAACTGTCGCGGCCAACCCCGCATTTGTGTGGCGGTATCGGCCAGCCCGAATGATGTGCCTGCCACGCGGCGCGGGCCTCTCTGTCTTCCTATTCTTCGTATATTCACATCGTGCAACGCGCGGTCCTCTTGGGCAGTCGTCCCAAGGCGTTGACTCTGCGGCCGGACGCGAATTGTTCAATCGTATCAATGGTATCCGACGATGACAGAACAACGAAAGTAAGGCATAGGGAAGATATAGGCGGTCGCTCCTTTGGTACAGCCCGTGAGGTCTTCAACGATCATGCGTAGTGTCCTGCGATGCGTGATCGGGCTATGCGTTGCCCTCGCGGGATGTCGCGGGCCTGTCGAACTTGCCTGGAACACGATTGTCGTCGAGCCAGCCCTATTCTGCGTGGGGCGAGACATGGCGGTGATGCACTCGCGCCACTACCGGCTAGCCACCACCGCGTGGCAGGAGATCGCTGACGGACAGCCGGGACCGATGTGTTCGGACGACTATGAATGTGGCTTCAAAGATGGGTTTGCCGACTACTTGGACGCGGGGGGTAGTTGCGAGCCCCCAACGCTCCCGCCACGCCGCTATTGGCGGAGCTGCTACCGTACTCCCGAGGGTCATCGGGCCATCCAGGATTGGTTCGCAGGGTTTCGATACGGTGCTGCTTGCGCACGGGATAGCGGACTGCGACATTTCGCGGTCATTCCCTCGTCGGCGCTGATCGCTCCGCCGCCCGGCCATCTCCCGTTGCCGGAGACGATGCCGCCGCCGCAAGAAATCATCCCTGCTCCGATGCCTTCGCGGGGTGAGTTGCCCGCCGTGAACAGAACATCGGCAACTGAACCTGCCGGGCCGACTTCACAGCCATGAACAGTGCGACGCGAGATAATCAACGAGCGGATCACAGCCGGCCCGCTGGCTGCGGCGCTGCCTCCGCGTCTTGGCTGGCATTGGCCTTCCTGGTCTGTTCGTTTGGCGGCGGCTGCGCTGCCTTCACCAACCCTGTGGCGAACGGGATTCCAGTCTGTCGAGTGCCCCCGGAACTGCTGGCCGGACCGGTTCGCAACGAGATGCAGACGATCCCGCTAACGCTGCTAAAACAACCTCCTCCCAAAGTCTATCGATTGGGGCCTGGCGACGTATTGGGGGTATATATCGAGGGCATCCTTCCGGCCAGCGACCTTAAGGTCATGGCCTCCAACCCGCCTGTGTACTTTCCTTCCCAGATCGATCCGTTGGGAGGAGGAACTCAGCCGGCCCTGGGATTCCCAATTTCCATCGGAGACGACGGCACGGTGTCGCTGCCCTTGGTGGAACCGATTTCCGTTCAAGGGATGACGGTCGCTGAGGCCACGGACACAATTCGCAAAGCGTATTTGGCGGCCGAGTTGGTGCGGCCTGGCCGCGAGCGAATCATCGTATCGCGCATGCAGCCCAGGCGTTCACGCGTGCTGGTGATACGGCAAGAAGTGGGCGGGTTCAGCGCCGCCGGACGCGGTTTTGTCGTTTCCGCCAGCAGCGTCAAGCGGGGCACCGGGCATACCGTGGAACTGCCCGCCTACGAAAACGACGTCCTGAACGCCTTAGCCCAAACCGGCGGACTCCCGGGGCTCGACGACTACAGCGACATCTTCGTCTTCAAGGCCGCGATGAACAGCCAAGTCGTGGTGTCAGCCCTTGAGTCGCTTCAGCCCGGCCAGACTCCCCAAGTTGGAGCAGACCTAGCAGGGCCGATCATCAGAATCCCCACGCGGGTAGCGCCGGGCGCGCCCTTGCCGTTCCGCCCCGAGGATATTGTCTTGGAAACCGGGGACGTCGTGTTCCTCGAAGCCCGCGTTCTCGATCTGTTCTACACAGGTGGCCTGTTGCCCTCTGGAGAACACATCCTGCCGCGCGACTACGACCTGGATGTCGTCACGGCAATCATGCAGGTCGGCGGTCCAATCATCAATGGTGGCACCTATCCCATCAATCTCCCCGCGGGCATCTCGTACAACAACGGTGTCGGGAGCCCGTCTCCGAGCCTGTTGACCGTCGTGCGTCGGATGCCGGGAGGGGGGCAGGTGCCGATTCGCGTGGACCTGAACCGCGCCATGCGTGACCCTCGCG
>CAZFKF010000819.1:0-3436 GCA_964518805.1 uncultured Planctomycetaceae bacterium
CGTGCCGGGGACCGCAGTAGACGAACCACGGATGGATGCCGATCGCCACGTAGCCGTCGGCATAGTAGTCGCCGAAATAGTAGTGGTGATAGACCGGCCGGCAGAACAGCGAGCCGGTCACGATGCCGACATCAACGCACACCGCGGGCCGATAGTAGACGACCGGCTGGGGGAAATAGACGGGCGCGAACAGCAGCCCCCGTTGTTCCAGCGGGTAGTCCCAATATCCCTCGCAATAGACCCAGCCGCGCGGCGTCCAGGAGTAGGTGGGATAGACCCAAACCAGGTTCGGCCGCGATACGGCCCAATAGCCCGGAACCCAGACGTAGCGGTCGCCGGCCCATCGCCAATGGCCGGGCACCCAGAAGTTGGACTCGCTCGGCGCGGGGCTTGTGGGTCCCTGTTCCACGGTCGCCGGCGGCTTGGGCATGTACACCGCCTCGGCCTTCGTATTGGACATCCAGTAACCGGAAACCCAGTGCCATTCTCCCTGCCCTTCCTGCCAGTAGCCAGGGACCCAGCGCTGGCCCAGCGGCGGCACGCGCCACACGCCGCTGATCCAAATGAAGTCCTTGCGATCGTCATCCCAACTCCAGTACCCAGGGATCCAGATCGCCCCTTCGCCCTGCGGCTTCACGTCGGGGGCCTGCTCTTCGATGGGGTTCGGCGGACGCTTGGGCACAACCAACCCCGCGCCCGTCGTATCCGTAACGGGCATCGCGTACGCCTCATGCATCGGCCCGCGCGTGAGCACCTCCACGTTGGGATCGGGACTGGCCGTGGCCGATGGGGCCTGGACGGGCATGGGCGGCGGTGGAAGAGGCTCCTGGGCCACAGCCGGCGCACGGAGCGCCAAACAGCCGGCCAGCCATAGCCACCTCATACGGGGGATTCTGTAGACAAAATGCAATAATGCTGGGCGTCCGGTCATCGACAAACGCCTTCCCGATGGGCCTGATTCCAAGAAACGTCGCCTTGCGACAGCGGGGCGGTATTGTACGGACTAACCGGCCCTAGCCACAAGAGAAGACTGCCTGGCGACGCCACCCCATCTCGTAAACCGCGAAAGATAACAACGATTTAATGGCTTGGGGGGGATGGAAAATCCGTGCAGTCAAGGCAAGATGCTGCCGTCGCCGAACGGAGGACTCGGCTGCGTCGCCAGCTCTCCGCGTTGGCCTTTCCCGGGGCAGCGATTTGTGGTTAAATCCCGCCCCCATGAACCGCCACATGCTCCTTACGGCGACCGCTTCGCTGCTCCTTGCCTGCTCGGCAGCCTGGGCCCAGGTCAGCCTCGATCCCCCGCTCGCCGCGTCCGACACGGAATCAGCGCCTTCGTTCGGGCCATCGGTTCTTCCTCCGACCGGACCACCGCAGACTTTGTCCGTAGCGCCGCCACCTCCCCAACCGGCCTTGCCCTACACGGCGCCCCCTCAACCCGCCCCGCCGATGACAGCGCCTTCATGCTCGGCGCCGATGCTTGCGCCCACTTTGCCACGGCGCGAGGCGATCGTGATCCCTGTGGCTCCTTCGCCGCACTGGATCGTCAGCGCCGAAGCCCTATGGCTCGAACGAACGGTGGGCAGCAGCATTCCGTTGGGCTTCTCGGCGTTCAATAACGGCTCGTACGGTCCGCACGGATGGGCCATCGACGGCCTATACAGCGATGACGCTCCGTTCGCCCTGACTACCGGCGTGCGACTCCAACTCGGCGCGCGGATCAGCGACGATAAGGCGTTCCAGGCGACCTACTGGGGCATGCAGCAGTGGTCGATCGAAAGCGCAATCTACGGTGATCCAACCGCAGACACGGTTCTGACTTTTTCGGACTGGCTGCAACTGCCGAATCTGATCGGCGGCCTGAACGACTATGTGGGCTATACCTACACCAGCCGGGTCGACAACGCCGAAATCAATCAGCGGCTCTCGCTGGGCTCGCATCATCCTTTTTCCACGGCCAACTGGCTTTGGGGCGCGCGCTACTTCAGGCTTTCCGAACGCTTCGTCCTCAGCGGTTCGGATCTCGGCACCGGCACCTTCGAGGACTTTGACTGCCGGACCGCCAACAACCTCGTCGGCCCGCAGATCGGGATCCAGTGGGTCCGCGGCTGGGATCGCTTTCAATTGACCACCGAGGGCAAGTTCGGCCTGATGGCCAATTTCTACACGCAACGCGCCGCAGACACCGCTGGCGGGACCTCCGGCATGCCGTCCGGCTTCCAGCCGTTCGATGTCTCGCAAAACGGCACGGGCGTCTCGGCCCTCTTCGAGTTCTCGCTGCTGGCCAACTTCCGCGTCAGCGAACGACTCTGGGTGCGAGCCGGCTACCAACTCTACTGCGTTACCGGACTGGCCCTCGGGCCGCGACAGCTCGAAAAGTTCACCCACGGCGGCACCGTGGCACTCGACGGCCTGTCGCTGGGCCTGGAAGCGACCTGGTGAGCCGCTCGGAGTGGAGAGCCGATAATACGATGCCGGCCTGCGCCGAGCGATCGTCGAGAGAGCTGCCCTGAGCGCAGCCCTCTCGGTGCCCTCGCGTCTCGGGTTAACGGACCGCCTTCAACAGTTCGATCCCCGCCGCCGTAACCTCCCGGGCGGCCGTCGGCGTGAAGGGCGGGTAGTCGAGGATCTTGGGGACCACCACCGCGGCGTATTCGCCGGCCTTGTAGGCGTTGGGGTCCGGCAAGTAGCCGATGATCCCGTCGGCGTAGCCGACCACCAGCGTGTCGGCAAACGGCGAATCGCGGCGGATCGAAAGCCCGTAGCAACTGTAGAGTTCGGCAGGATGGAAGAGCATGCCGATCGGCCCCAGTCCGATAGCGCTCAGCGTGATCGGCAGGTGCGTTTCCGTCAGTTTGCGTTTGGCGCTGGCCTGGTGCCAATCGGCGGCGAAACCGGCGTCCACCCATTCGCCGCTTGAGCACTTGGCCGGGTCCTTCTGGTATCGGTCCAGCCATTCGCGGAACAGGGCGATGTCCAACGGGACGAGGAACTCCCGTCGCGCGGTGGTGAGCGTGTCGATCTTCACCGGGCGGGCCGCCTGGATCGCCTGGCTGAGGGCGGGGTAGATCGCCGCGACCGTCTGGCGGATCTCGCCGCGCCAGTCGCGACCGTCGCCGGGATTCACGTCGCCAATGTGCCCCTGAAGGAACGAGGGCTCGAGCTTCTCGTTCTTGCGCACCAGATCGGCGACTTCGCCGGGCCAATCGGGGCCGGCAATGTCGTCGGCATAGCACACGGCGTGCGCGGAGAAATGATACCACAAGAGCGTCCGCTTGCCGCCGCTGCGGTGAAAGAGGATCGCTTGGAGCGTGGTGTCGAGCCAGCGTTCGCTGTCGCCGGAGTCCTTGCCGAATCGCTCGTCGGTCGCGAACTGCTTCGTGGTGCGATTGTGGTTCCCACCCTTGGCCCGGCTCTTGCCCAAGGAAACCTCGGC
>CAZFKF010000820.1:0-3435 GCA_964518805.1 uncultured Planctomycetaceae bacterium
GTCGGAGTCCGCATACTCGACTTCCAGTGAGAACCTCAGCATCGCGGGCACGGCCATCAAGGAGAACTACACGTTCCTGCGGACCCGCTACAGCGATCTCGCCAACGAGCCGGCGACCGGCGCCACGGGACTCTTGTTGCCCCAGGGCGAGGTGGAGGACTATGCGGTCACGCTGGTCATGCCCAACGCCACGATCAGCGGCTACAAGTTCAGCGACGACAACGCCAACGGCGTCTGGGACGGCGCTGTGGCCGGCGCGATCCCGCCGATCCAATTGGCAACGCCGGGGGCGCAAGTCATCGGCTCAGCCGGCGATGGCGGCCACGACGAAGGTTCGTCGACGGTCGTCAACCTGGGATTCAACATCCAGTTCTTCGGCAGCACCTACAACCAGTTGTACGTCAACAACAATGGAAACGTGACCCTGGGGTACACCAGCGGAACCGTGACCACCGGCGAGCCGCAACAGGCGAATGCCCCGATCGGCTTCCCGCAGAATCTCCCCATGATTGCCCCGTTCTGGTCCGATGTCGACACGACGCTGCTGGGCGGGCGCTACGAGGGCGAGGTCCGCATGGTCAAGGGGAACAGCGTGCGGGGCCAGGCGTACATTCAGATCGACTGGCTCGACGTGGGCTATCACCACGTGGCTGGCGACACCAACGATTTGCAGAACAACTTCACCCTGTACATTGAGGACGATCCTTCCGGCGATATCGTGAACTTCGTCTACCACGGGATGGAGTGGACGACCGGCGACGACGACCCGGTCAATAAGCCAGGCATGCCGGGCGGAGCCAACGGCTTCGGCGGCCCGGGCGCCGTGATCGGCTTCGACGCTGGAGATGGCCTCGGCTTCCGAACGGTCGCTCAGCCCTCCGATGCAGCCGGATTGCAGGCCCTTGCGGCCCTGCCCAACCAGGGCTACGCGTGGCGATTCGACCCCCAGACAGGAGTGCCTGGAGAGGCGAATCCCACGGTCGATGCGCCAGTCGTCGACCTGGTGAAGGGCGGCACCGTCGTCATTTCGCCGTCTTACCAGGGCTCGTCGCCGCTGATCAAGCTGCCGTTCATCTTCGAGTTCTACGGCGTGGGCTACCAAGACCTGTACGTCAACAACGGAGGAACCATCAGTTTCGGCGCGCCGCTGACTAGCTACACGGTCGGCTTCGGACAGCGAACGCCTACGGTGGCCCCGTTCTCGTCCGGCGTCGACACCCGAATCGGCGGCGGCGAGGTCACCTTCAACCAAGGCGTCAGCGCGCGGAACAACCCGTTCATCGAAGTCGATTGGTCGGGCGTGGGTTACTACAACACGCACCGCGACCGCAAGAACACGTTCAGCCTCTACATCGAGGATGACCCGACCGGCGACATTGTCGTCTTCGCCTACTCCGACATGCAGTGGACCACGGGCGACGGCAACGGCGGATCGGGCGGTTTCGGCGGCAACGGCGCGGCCATCGGCTTCGATTCCGGCGACGGAACGCATTACCTGAACGTCATGCGGCCCAAGAGCCAGTCGGACCTCGACCTGCTGCTCGCGACGCCGAACCGGCAGTTCGTCTGGCGATTCGATCCGACCACGGGCTTGCCCGGGCGGTCGGAAGTCGGACTGGCGGGCGTGCAAGTCTATCTCGACTTGAACAACAACGGAAAGTGGGAGGAAGACGCCGAGCCGGTCACAACCACCCAAGGGAATACCCGCTCCGCGCCCGACCAACTGGGCTACTACTCCTTCGCGAACCAATGGCCCGGGCGGTACATCGTGCGTGAGGTGGTCCCCAACGGTTCCGACGCGAACTGGATTCAGACGTCTCCCTACGTGGCCACGGGCAAGGCCACCGCGCATGCGGCGATCCGCGCGGTTTCTCCCGCCCAATTGAGCGACGGACAGACGTTCTCGATCAGCGACGGGACAACCACCACGTTCTTCGAGTTCGACGACGACGGCCACTGGGCCGGCGACGCCTTCCCGGTGTCGATTGGCGGCGCGAAGACCTCGGCCGACGTGGCCCAGGCCATGGCCGACGCCATCGCCACGAGCACGACCCTCACGGTCGACTACGGCGCCGGAAGTCGCGTCCCAACGGACAACCTGAGCGACGTGGTTAGCCTTTGGGGGACGGGCGCGAACAGCGAAGTGCGTTTCGACGCCACCCCGAGCGGCAGGATTCCCTCCGCGCTGGGCACGGTCGGCGAAATGATGATTACCAGCCCGTACAGCCAGGTCATCGCCGATGCCAACTTCGGCAACCACAAACTGGCGACGATCACGCTTCCGGCGGACTTGAAACTCAAGGAAGGGAACTCGGGCACGACGCCGGCCAACGTGACCGTGACGCGAACGGGCTCGTTCGGCACGACGGTGACGGTGAATTACTCCGTGGTCGACGGCACCGCCACGCGCAACAGCGATTACCTGGCGTCGCCAAGCGGCACGCTCACGCTCCCGGCCCAGTTGATGCCCGAGAACCAGTGGGACATCGAGACGGTGAGCACCACCGCCGATTCGACCCACAGTAACTTCAACTACACGACGTCCGGCAACGTTACCGTCTGGAATATGTACGACGGCAAGGACTGGCAGATCTTCGCCAACCGGTGGGATCCGGACACTCAGGCCGGCCAGACGATTCAGGTCAGCAGCAGCAGTGGCGCCTATGCGACCACGTCGAACAGCGATCCGAGCGTGTACGACGTCGGCGACAAGTTCTACGTGGTCTGGGCCGGTAAGGCTCTCGGTTCGAGCACGTACGACATCTACGTGTACGATTCCAGCAAGGTCGGGTCCGCCAGCGGACCGGTTACGCGGATCACGAGCAACGCCTATAACGATCGCAGTCCTCAGGTTTCCGCCCGAGGCATCGTTTGGGTGAGCTCTGCGAGTGGCAACCGCGCGATCCGCTTCTACGATCTCGTGAAGGGGCAGGATGCCGGGACGCTGTCCGACGGATTGTACGACAACATCAATCCCCAGATCGATGGCAGCACCATCGTATGGAGCGGTGCGGCCGCCGGGTCCGGGGCGCAGATCTTCGCCTACGACGCCGGCGCCGCGACGCCCACGCGGCGGCGTCTGACGAACAACGCCATCGACAACACGCTGCCGCAGGTATCGGGCGACAACGTGGTGTGGCAGGCGAACGTCAACGGAAAGTCGCAGATCTACGTGTTCCGGCTGAGCCAGGATGTGGATGGCCAACCGTTGGCCGTCACCAGCGGCAGCTTCAACAATGTCGGCCCGCGGGTCTCGCAGAACAGCCTCGCGTGGGAACAGCAGACGAGCACCACCCACCGGACGATTCAGTACTGGGACATCTCCACCGGCGACATCACCCAGGCGTATACGATCTCCACCGGCCCGTCCAACTGGCCCGCGGCCAATCCGCGACTCGTCGGCGACCCCTCCGTCGGGCGCGTGCAGCCCTGGGC
>CAZFKF010000821.1:0-3432 GCA_964518805.1 uncultured Planctomycetaceae bacterium
GTCCGGCCTGGAACTGCCGCTGGTGGGCGCTGATCGGCTGTCCGGTCTTGGCATGGACCTCTAAGGCGCGGATGATCCGCCGCGTATCATTGGGATGCAGACGCCCGGCGGCCTCGGGATCGACGTCGGCCAGGCGGCGATGAAGCGACTCGGCGCCGTAGCGGCTGACGTCGGTTTCCAGCGATTTGCGGAAGTCCCAGTCGGCCGCCGGGCCGTCGAAGATCCCACGCAAGAGCCCCTTGAGATACAACGGCGTCCCGCCGACGAACAAGGCTTCGCGTCCCCGCGACCGAATTTCCCGCACCGTTTGCTCGGCTGCCTCGACGTATTGGGCCAGACTGTACTCCTCGTGCGGCTCAATCACGTCGATCAAGTGGTGGGGAATCTCCTTGCGATCCTCGGGCAAGGGCTTCGCCGTGCCAATGTCCATGTGCCGGTACAGAGCCATGGAGTCCATCGAGATCACTTCGGCGCCGATCGTCCGGGCCAGTTCGACGCCGATTTCGGTCTTGCGGCCGGCAGTCGGCCCCGTGAGAAACCAGCAATCCAGAGCAACCGAACCAGGCATGAAATCTCGCCAGACAACACGCGGGCACTTTTCCCGTCAATTCTCGCTGAAGGCCGGCGGGAACTCAAGCGTGCCGGCCGTGCCCGGGCTGGTGTCGGCTGCGGCCTGGGCCAGGTGCTCCAGTAGCATTTCGGCCCGGCGGTGGACATTGCTCTCGGCCAGAAGTTCCTGTTTGTCGGCCAACGGGATGTCGAGCATGTACCCGACCAGGTCGGTCAACAGCCCCAGCGGTACGCCCTCTTCGGTGAGCGGGGTTACCTGGCCGTGAGCTTTGACCAGGGCGGGTAGGATTCGCAGCACCGCTTCGTGCAAACGGCTGCGGAGCGCCCGGGCCACATCCGGGCCGGACGCCGGATAGAAGTCGTCGCGGATGTTGACTTCCGCCTCGCGAAAGGCTTTGTCCGGAGGCAACTCGCGCACAATTTCAATCCGTTTCAGCCCGGTCAGAAGGAGATTGTAAGATCCGTCGGGCAGGCGATGATGCGCGGAAACGCGGCCCAGGCATGCCACAGGATAAAGCAGCGGCCGCCCCTCGTAGTCCGATTCCCATCCGGGCGCCAACAGCGCCATGGCAATCAAACGGTCCCCGGCCATGGCCTCGCGCATCAGGTCGCAGTAGCGAGGCTCAAAGATGTGCAAGGGCTGCATCACGTGAGGGAACAGAACCAGGTTCGGCAGCGGGAAGAGCCGCGCGATCCCCGAGAAGTCCCTCGGTGAGAACGAGAAGTTGTCGGATTCGGACATAGTCTGGCGCTTTCCATCCCCAACCGAACGTGCGGTTGGTCGCTAGGCAATTTCCGTTCGAGGGCGAAGTTCGATCTTCGGAAGCAGCGACGGATTGACTCCGGTTCGGCTGCCCAAGGCGTCATCGACACAACATTGCATGGCCGCGAGAAAACCATCGACGTCCAGGCCCAGGTACCAGCGGCGAAACGGCTCGAGATAGGCTTGCGATCCGTGCAAGAGTCTGCTCGCGCCGTGCGGATTGTTTCGATTCAAGTGGTGCAGGGCGACCGCCGCTTGGATCAATCCCTTGTAAAACAAACGCGAAGGCCCGGTCTCGCCGTTCCACAGATCCTCCCAGACCTCGTGACTTTCAAAGTACCGACATTGGTTGAAGTGCTCGACCCCCCTCAGATAGAGCGGGTGATACCCGGCCTCATTCATGCCGATCATCCCTTGCCAGACGCCCAATGGAGATCTCGTCGACAACCTGGGCAATTATAGGATTGCGTGGCCAGCGGAGCCATCTCCAGAGGAGGGGTTGGTGCGATTGCAGCGGTTGCAGCGGCGGAAGTCCGCTGGCTGCGGCGTTTCCGCGGTCTTCGCGTCCTCGGATCCGTGTCTTCGAGCCTACGTGCCACAAGCTTGACACGCGCGCCCCGCGTGAGCGACAATCATCTCTTATCTCGCTCAGACCTTCCTCCTCGATGCGATCCTCCGTCCGTGGTCGTCTCAGTTGACAGCAAACGTTACGCCGCCAAAGTGCTGAAGATCCTGCGCCGCGAGTACCCGGAGGCGACGTGTGCGTTGAACTTCCGTACCCCGCTCGAACTGCTGGTGGCCACGATCCTGTCGGCCCAGTGCACCGACCAAAGGGTCAATCAGGTCACCCTAGACCTGTTCCGCAAGTATCGCACGGCGGCCGATTACGCCGAGGCTCCGCAAGAACAGTTGGAGAAAGACATCCAGAGCACGGGCTTCTTCCGCAACAAGGCCAAGAGCATCATCGGCTGTGCCCGGGTCCTCTGCGACGAATTCGGCGGCAAGGTGCCTCAGGACCTCGATGCCTTGGTGGCCATGCCGGGCATCGGGCGCAAGACGGCCAACGTCGTGCTCGGCACCGCCTTCGGACTTGCCACCGGCGTCGTTGTGGACACTCACGTCACGCGCGTGAGCCGGCGGCTCGGGCTGACGACCCAGAAAGACGCCGTCAAGATCGAACAGGATCTGATGTCGCTGGTCCCCAAGTCCGAATGGGTGGCGTTCAGTCACCGAGTGATCCATCACGGCCGGCGGATCTGCGCGGCACGCAAGCCTCAATGCAGTGCGTGTTCCTTGCAGTCTCTCTGTCCCCGGATCGGGGTCGAATCCTGAAGCCACGATGACTACGCCTTGATCATGGGCAATTGGAGAACGCGATGATTCTATCCGGCCACGAGATTCGCGCCCAACTGGGCACGAACATCGTCATCGATCCGTTCGATCCGGACCGGCTCAATCCCAACAGCTACAACCTCACGCTTCACGACGAGCTGATGGTGTACGAGGAAATCGTCCTCGACATGCGCAAGCCGAACCGGCACCGGCGGATCAAAATTCCGCCGGAAGGGCTCGCGCTCAGCCCGAACCAACTCTACTTGGGCCGGACCGTCGAGCGGACCGAGACGCACAACCTGGTGCCGATGATCGAGGGCCGCTCGTCGATCGGCCGGCTGGGGCTGTTCGTCCACGTGACCGCCGGCTTCGGCGACGTGGGATTCTGCGGCTATTGGACCCTGGAGATGTTCGCCGTGCAGCCGGTGCGGATCTACGCCGGCGTGGAGATCTGCCAGATCATCTACCACGATATCCGCGGCTCATTCTCCGCCTACCAGAGCAACAAGTACCAGCACAACACCGACATCCAGCCCAGCTTGCTCTTCAAGGAACTCAACCCCGATTGGCAGCAGGACCGCCAGCAGAAGCTCCCCTTCGACTGGGTACCCGTGCGCTAGCCTTGAGAGACACGACTGCGGCCGGCGGTTCGTGGTCGCGATCGGCGAGTCCGCCGCAGCCGCAGGACACGATAAAGAACCATGAGCGTCTCTTCAATTTTACGAGGCCGCGGGGTCTGGGCGTATGTCGCATGGTGGGCGGTTGCC
>CAZFKF010000822.1:0-3429 GCA_964518805.1 uncultured Planctomycetaceae bacterium
CCTACCCCTCACAATCAACTCTTGTGCCGAACAGGATTGGGGCAAGCCAGCAGTGGCACCCAACTGGTAAAGTCGAAAAGGGCAGACCACTAGCGCACCACGCGGATCGAGCATGTTCCAGAGAGCAATCCTGCCCCGGCGCGATCCACACCATCGGTCTTCGCGGCGCGAGCGGCTTTCGCGCGTCGATGCCTGACCGAGTTGCCCGTCAGGACTCGATTGCCACCTGTGGTCGCGGCGCACAGGAATTGCGTGAGTTAATTGTCGCCGTGGCGGCTTGCTGTCATCCGGAGTGCAGTGCGTATCCCCTCTGAGCTATGTTTGCCTTAGTGGATCGTAAGGCAGATGCGGCATCAGGGGGATGGCCGCAGCAGAGATGTCCGTTGGAACGCAGCGGTGATATATGGCTTGGGCAGCGGGATTGATCGTGCTGGTCAACTTGGGGCTTGGGTGGCTGTTGGGACGCTGCCGGCTCTTCCGTGGACCGGCGGTGCCGGCTTTGGCCCGGCCCGAGGCCTATCATATCCGCGAAGTCGCCCGGGACTTAGTCGAGCACGTGGCCGACGTCCACCGCGAGGTGAAGACACACCACGGCCGTGTCGAGCAAGTCAGCCAGGGCCTGCTGGCGGTCCAGTCCGGCCAGCGGGACGACGCCGAGGAGTCCGTACTCTCGGCCGTGAGCGAAATCCTCAAGATCAACCTGGAACTTCAGAACCGCCTAATGGCCGCCGAGGGCAGGCTTCACGACCAGTCGAAGCAAATAGAATCGCTCATGGCGCACGCCTGGACCGATCCCTTGACCGGCGTCCCCAACCGCCGCGCCTTCGAGAACGCCTTGGAACGGCAGGTCGCCGCATCGCAGCGAACGGGTTCACCACTCTCGGTCGTGCTCGTCGACGCCGACCACTTCAAAGCGATTAACGATCAATTGGGCCACGCGGCGGGGGATTTCGCCCTCCGCCGCCTGGCCGAAATGCTGGAAGGCGGGTTTCGCAAGATGGACCTCGTGGCACGCATCGGCGGGGAGGAGTTCGCCGTTATCCTCCCGAGCACCGCGGGGCCGCACGCCGCTCGGGCGGCAGAACACGTACGATTGGCCGTGGCCGCTCAGGAAATCCAGAACGCAGAGTTCCAGATTCGGCTGACCGTCAGCCTTGGGATTGCCGCAGCCGATTCGGGCGATGATGCCGGCGCGCTGCTGCGCCGCGCCGACCAAGCCCTGTACGCGGCCAAGGAAGGCGGTCGCAACTGCACATTCCTCCACGACGGCCAGCAATGCAGGCTCGTGGGGCGCAGGCCCAACTCTCCGCCCGCCGGTTCTCCGCCGAGTGTTGCACAGGGCGGCTCGATGGAAGACTCGGCCGTTTACGACGTCTCCGAGATCAACGCCGCGTGCCATAGCCTTCGCCAAAGCGTGGCCGAGATCGCCGCGCACGACGGCTGATTCCGCCCGGCCGCTCGGCAACACTGGGAACCAAGTTGCTTCTCGCGCCGATTCAGCGGCCCAACTCGTCGGCGAGTTTGCCGGCGTCGTAGACCTTGCGAAGCGATTCGACGATGGCGGCCGAGTGGACGGAGGTCGCTCGCCCCTGCTGGTCGGTGTAGACAAAGTCCCACACGAGCGACTGGAGGTTGCCGTCGAAGATGATGCCCACGACTTCGCCGTTGCGATTGACCACCGGACTGCCCGAGTTGCCGCCGATAATGTCGGCCGTCGAGATGAAATTCATCGGCGTCGAGAGGTCGAGCTTGTCCTTGCGGTCGAGCCACTTCTGGGGCAATTCGAACGGCGCCTGGTTGGCGTGCTCCGCGGAGCGGCCGTAGGCCCCGGCGATCGTCGTCCACGGCGGGATCGCGCGGCCTTGCTCGGTATAGCCCTTCACCGGACCGAACGACAGACGGAGCGTGAACGTGGCGTCGGGGTAGACGCCGGCGCCATAGAGCGCGAAGCGGGCGTTGGCGATCTTGGCGTATGCCTGGCGCAGCGGTTCGTCGACTTTTTCTTCGTAGGTCTTGCGCACGCCGCGGGCGGGAGCATCGACGAGCCGGGCGAGTCGGATCATCGGATCTTGCGACTCGCGCACGACCTTCGCGCCTCCTGCTTCGAGCGTCTTGCGCAGCGCCACGTCGCGGAGTCTCGTGCCGCGCACGAGTTCGGCGGCTCGCTCGACCGGCGACTTGCCGGCCAGGACCTGCCGGACCAGCGGATTGTCGGCGCCGGCCATTTCCATGAGCATCGAAAGCGAGTCGGCCAGTTTCAGCGTCTCCAGGTCGTCGTAGATCGGCGCCTCGGAAAAGAGCATTTGTTTGAGCGATTCGAGGTTCGACTGGCGGTACTCTCGCAGCCGCTCGGCGTTGGGGCGTTGGGCCTCTTCGGCCAGGCGCACCAGCGTTCGGGCAAGCATGAAATACTCGCTGTTGAACGCCGAGCCTTGTTCCAGCAGGATCATCTGGCTATAGATCGGCTCCCATACGCGAAGGGCGCCGGCAATCTCGTCCCAGGCCCTGCCGCAGGCCGCGTTGAGCTTCGGATCTTGCTGGACGGCCGCCCGCAGCGACCTCTCCTCCGCCTGCTTGCGGCCCATGATCGCCGGGTCTTGCAGGCCCGCCAGTCCGCCGAGCCGGGCCTTGCGGCTGTTTTGATATCCGAACAATTCGTCGCGGGCCCGGCGGGAATTCTCGCGGCTTCGCTCGCTGTAGGTCGACAAGAGGACCTCGCGGCGGAAGAGCCGGGCAAGGGTCCGCGGGTAGACGCGATCGCGGAGGAATTCGAGGTGCGCCACGGTGTTGAGCCGATCGGTCCGCCCCGGATGGCCCGAGACGAACACCAGTTCGCCGTCGGCCGCCCCGCCCGCGCTCCATTTGAGGAAGTGCGGCGCCTTGGCCGGACGCCCGTCTTCGTAGACGCGGAAGAAACAGATGTCGATGTCGAAACGCGGGTACTCGAAATTGTCCGGGTCGCCGCCGAAGAAGGCGATTGCCTGTTCGGGCGCGAACACCAGACGCACGTCGGTGTACTTCTTGAAACGGTAGAGATGATACTGGCCGCCCTGGTATAGGGTGATCACGTCGCTGCGGAGGCCGGTCTTATCGAGCGACTCCTTTTCCACCGTGTTCATCGCGGCGCGGCGGGCCTGAAACGCTTCGGCCGCCGACATCCCCGGCTTCACCGCGGCGTTGATCCGCGCCGTGACGTCCTCGATGCTCATCAGCACGTTGAGTTCCAGGTCGGGCGAGCGGACCTCTTCCTCGCGGGTCCGGGCGTAGAAACCCGTCTTGAGGTAGTCGCGCTCGGGCGTGCTGATCTTTTGGAGCGTGTCGGCCCCGACGTGGTGATTGGTCATCACCAGGCCGTCGGACGAGACAAACGAACCGGAGCCGCCGCTATTGAAACGGACCGACGACTGCTGCAAGTGCGTCAGCCACTCG
>CAZFKF010000823.1:0-3429 GCA_964518805.1 uncultured Planctomycetaceae bacterium
TTTTCCAGCAGACGCCATCCCACGTAGATCGTGCTTGGGCTGGTGCGTATTGCCACGACGCCTCGATCGATCTTTTCGCGAACGCGCGATGCGGCGTGGCCGGCGACCTTGTCCGCCGCTACGGCGGGAAGAGCGAACACGAAAGCCAACAAGACCGCGGTGCTGCGCATGATTGAGTCCTCGTGGTCGTTTCCGGGCGTTGCGGAAGCAACATCAGTATACCCGAGGGGCTCGGACACAGAACATAGTGCGCACGATCGTAGCGCAATAGAAAAGGCCCCGCCCGGGGCCTGCTGGAATTTGCCGGACGGCCCGAAAGGCCGCCCGGCGACAAAATGGTCATCGCCGGCTTCGCGGCATCAGGGCACGTACACGCCGAAACCGTAGGCCGGGCGAACCGGACGATAATAGTACCGTGCTCGGACCACCGGGGCCGGGTAGGCGAACGCGCCCGGATAGACGACGGCCTCGGGCGTCAGGATCGGCGACGGCACGACGACCGGGGCGGGCGTGACCATGGGGACGGCCGGAGCATAGTAGCTCACCACCGGCGCCACGGGACCGTACACCACGGCGGGGGCCGCTGCCACGTAAGCCCGTCCGGCCCAAGCCGTCGAGCAAACCAGAACCACGACGATCGCCACGAAAACGGCTAACAGCTTGTGCATTGCCTCGCCTCCTCTTGTGAATGTTTTTCAAGGTGCGACGTTCTCTCAAGTCTATGTCACAAACGGCCGCGGGCAAGTCCGACCGCGTCGGCCGGCGCCGAATCGGCCGGTCGCATGGCTTTCGCGGGGCGTATCGACGGAAGGCACGTGCAGAAGTGCCGCGTTCTACGGCTTCTTGCCCCTGGGCGCGTGGTCCCAGGAGTCGATCTGGCGTTGGATGTCGTCCAGGGCAAGCCGAACCTGGGCCACTTGCGGCACAGGAGCGGCCAGTTCGTCCGCGTCGGTATGTTGCGATTGCACCCGATCCACCTCCTGCTCCAGGGCATCGAGCCACGGCGGCAGCTCGAAGCCGATGCCGCCGGGCTCGGCGGTGAACGGCTTCAGTTCGCGCAGCAGCGCGGTGAAGGAAACCGGCTCGCGTCCAGCTCGAAGTTCCTCGACGGCCGGGCGGACCAGGGCGCAGAGACGGTCGACGGCCAACGGTTGCACGAATCGCTGACGAAGCCGGTCGGCGACCGTGCGCAGGCGCACCCCGTAACGCGCCGCCAGTTCGTCGAACCGCCGAAGCTGATCGTCGGCGGTCTCCGACGTGCGCAAGGCAACGGCCTCGCGCCACCTGCGTGCCGCTCGATCGCGCCCGCAGCGGACGAGCGTTTCGTGGGCCAGCAGCACCGGCTTGAGCTTCCATGCCACGCTCTCGTAGGTGGCCGCCAGGCGGAGGAAGTCCAGCAGCACGTAGAGCATTTCGCCGCGGTCGGACTGCGTCGTCGTGCTGTTGTAGTCGAGATACTCGGAGTAGTTCTCCACGATCGCTTCCAGGCAGAGTTCCAGGCAGCGGACCGCGTGCTCGCGGGACAAGGGGCCGTCGAGATCGGCCAACAGGCGGGGCTTCTCCTCGTCGTCCGCTTCCTCCAAATCGCGGAGGTACGCGTCGACGCCCTTGTGCAGGACCGCCCGGAGTTTGCCGTAGGTGGTCAGAAAGTGCTGCGTGAACAAGTCGTGCCCGTAGCGTTCGATGAACTGGCGCAGTTCCTCCCAGCGCGTCTCGTCGGTCACCTGCTCGAGGACCGAGACGCGCACATTGCGGCTGTGGCGCAGCCATCGCTTCAGAAGCGACTCGATGGGCTGTTCCAATAGGCCGATCAGCCGCTGGTCGTCGGTCTCGGCGCGCTGCTTGGGGCGCGGAGCCGAGCTTGGCGCGGCGGAGGCGATGACGGATTCCAGCACGCCCTGCGCGGCGATCTCGAAGAGACGATCGAACTCGGTCACGGCGGCCGGCCCCGCGGGATGGTTCCGTTCCATGCGCTGGATGGTCTCCAGCAGGTCGCCCGTCTCGGCGAGCAGGCCGGACCGCGGCAGTGCGGCGAGCAAGCGGCGAAGCACCCGGTGGACGCTTCGCGACTGGGCGATCCGAAGCGGACTGCCGCCGCGGACCAGCGGAAGATAAAGCAGCGGCTGCTTGCCGAGCGCCTGGCGCAAACGGGGCCAGATGCCGCGGGCGAATTCCGTCTGCCCGCGATACAGCGCCCGAAGCATGCGCCCCGCAAGAAGCTCCCAGTCGTTCGCCGGCCTGACCCGCGACTCCTGCTCGGTGACGCTGGCGATCACGCGCGCGGCGTCGGAGATTTCGACGTACGCGGCGATGATCTTCTCGAGCAGCGTTTCCTTGATGATCCGCTGCCGGTCGAACTCGACCAGCGATTCGTGCGTGCCCCGCGCCGGCGAGACCCGGTAGCGATGGACGGCAGCCAGAAGTTCGGTCAACTGTGCGGCCCAAACGCCTGCCTGCGCGGCGTAGCCGAACAGGACTTCGTCGCGGTCGGGCAGCGACTCGCGGCCGGGGACCGACCAGACCGCGGTCGATTCCCAGAGCCGAGCCACGGCCACGAGGAAGGCCAGACGCCCGCCGATTCGTTCCGATTCGGCGACCAATTCAACGTCCGTCGTCGGGCTGAAGCCTTCGAGCATTTCGCCTTCGAAGCCGTCGTCGGTGGTATCGCGGTACACAACGTTCTCGTAAGCGGCGCCGTAGAGATCCTCCGATTCCTCGCCGTCTTCCGGCTCGTCGGGCTCCGCGACGCCGGACGGCGATTGCCCTTCAATCTCCAGACGCGGCACCTGCCAGAACGATTCGGCGTTGGATTCGAGATAGTCGAGCAGTTTTCGGGCCAGCGGCCAGCAGTCCGCCGCTGGGGCAGAACCGGCGGTGGGCTCGCGGTGCGCGTCGGCGGGCCGCCTTGCCGCGCCGGCCGGCTTCGCCTCAGGGTCGCCCCTCCGGTCCGGGCGCACTTGTTTGGAGGTCGTCGCCGGCTGCCAGAGTTCGCGCATCCAGCGAAGGATCAACTCGAAGAACGAGTGCTTTCCGTCGGCCAAGGCGACCGCATCGGCCTGGTTGAGCCAGTGGACCAAGAGGGCCATGGTCGCCACGAGATCGCGTTCGTCGAGAAGGGCCTCGACGAGCAGGGCATACGCCTTGGGGGAACGGAATTCCTCGGCATGCTCGCGCCAGAAGGCGATGTTGCCCGACGCCGTCCCCGCCCGCTGCCACGCGCCCAACGCGCCGGCCACCTGGTCCGAGGACTCCCACGCCTCGCGGCCGGAAAACCCATCCACGCCGCCAACCTCGGTGCTGGCAAACGGATCCCACCAGCGGGCGAGCGACTGCATGCGTTCGGAGAGCTGCTTTGCCAGCGAATCGTCGCCGGAGGCCGCGGCCTTGCCCTGCAATCTCGCCCCCAGGGCGAAGATGTCGCTCACCAAC
>CAZFKF010000824.1:0-3424 GCA_964518805.1 uncultured Planctomycetaceae bacterium
CTTGCCGAGCGCGAGCGCCGTCGCGGCCTTGGCCATTTCGTAGCCCAGGTAGAACGCGTGTTCGGGCTCGATCGGCGAGGGGGCTTGCGGCAGGAGCTGCTCGAAGAGATCGAACGGGTCGGTCCCTTCCAGGTGTTGCCCGCTGGCGATCACGTGGAGTTTGCCCCCTTCGGCAAAAATCCGATACGAATGGTCGGTGATGGCCGCCGCCAGTTGGTCGAGCGTTTTCTTGCCATGTTCGAGGATTCTCGCGTCGCGGAGCATCACCAGGCCGGGCTCCAAGTGCTTGGGAAGCACGCGGTGCGCCACCGCGTAGTGAACCAGCCGTCTCGCCAGGTCGCATTCGCGGACCGAGGTCCTGGCCCAGTTGATTTCCTCCGTGGTCAGCACGCTGCGCACGCCCAGTTCCTGGCAGAAGCCCATCAGAAGCACGTTGACGCCCGCTGAATCGACGTCCGTCAGTTCCGTGAGATTGCCGATCCCCATCAGCATTTCAGCCTCGGGCCAACGGCGGCGGGCTTCGAGGTATCGGCCGAGGCTTTCGGCAAATCCGAAGGCGATGGGGTTGAGAATCGGGTCGATGCGATACGGCACATTCGACTTTTGCAACTCCGCGATCGTCTCGTCCAGGCCGTCGAGCGTCCCGGGAACGTCGGGCACCGCAACCACCTCGCAGCCCCAATCCACGGCCTGCCGGCGGTTGGTCCGGTTGACCGACAAGACCAACTCCGCGCCGGCCCGGACCGCGGAAACGATTTCGGCCACGTTGAAGGTGTCGATTGACACGCGGAATCCTTCGTCGCGAAGGGCTCGCACCGTGTCCCCTGCGTACTTCCATGAGCTGCGCGGATCACACCCCAGGTCGATGACGTCGGCCCCTTCGGCGTCATACCGTTTGGCGCGGGCGAGGACTTCTTCGGGGCATAGACGCGGGGCGAGGTTGATCTCCGCAAGGATCTGGATGTCCGATTCGCCGTAGTCCGAGGCGGGTGTCTTCTGGCCGAAGTACTCCGGCAGTTGCCTGAGGTCGCGGGGGCCTCGCTCAACCGACACGCCCGCCGACTCTTCCACGGCCCGCAGATCGCCCTCGCAGTGCCCCGGCACCATGACTCTTGTGACGCCTTGGGGCACACGCAATCGCCGGGCAATCCACTTGGGCGTCATGAGAGCGGCTACGGTGATAGGCAAGACAGCGATGGAGACGTCGAACCCCAGGGCAGACCCCAAGGGCTGAGCGACTTCGCGAAGCGACGGCTCGGCCAGGCGTCCGGTCACGAAGAGGTAATGCTCGCGGGGCATGGGGGATAGTGGTCGGTGGGCAGTGGTTGGTGGTTGGTGGTTGGTGGCAACGCCCGTTGAGCCGCGGGGCTTGCCCCGCGCTCGCCGCAGGGAATCACCCCGCGAATCCCCCGTTGACGGAAATCACTTGTCCGGTGACAAACTCGGCCGCGGGCGAGACGAGGAATCTCGCGACGCGGGCCACGTCGTCCGGCATACCCCAGCGTCCCAGGGCCGACTCCTGCCGGGCCCGTTGCTGCCAGGCGTCCGACGCCCCCTCGCCCCAAGCCGTCTTGATCCAACCCGGAGCAAGGCAATTCACGCGGACCTCCGGCGCCAAAGAACATGCCAGGCTGCGAGAAAAGGCCATCACCGCACCCTTGGTTGCCGCGAACAACTCGCCGCTGTTGCCCGCCATCCCGCGTTCCGCCCCGTCCCAGCCCATGTTCAGGACTACGCCGCTGCCGCGCTGCTTCATTCGGAGCCCGACGAGTCGCGCCAGCCGCATTGTGGCGGCCACGTCGACATGCCAGAGTTCTTCGAGCTTACGCTCGAACGACCAGGCCGAGGCCGGACCGGTGAGGACGTCGGCGCCAGCGTTGTTGACCCAAATGTCGATGGCCGACCGCCAGTGCCACGCGTGGTCGACCAAGGCCTCATGTCGACGCGGATCGGCCAAATCGGCCATCAAGACTCTGGCTTCCCCACCCAGTGATCGAATCTCGTCGGCCACTCCCTGAGCGGCCTCCTCGCTCTGGCGGGCATGAACGACTACGGCCGCTCCTGCCCTGGCAAGCTCCAGGGCAATGGCCCTACCGATGCCGCTCGACGAGCCGGTCACGACAGCCGTCTGGGCGCTCAATTCTCTGGCGATCGTAGCCACGGATCTCCTTCGGCTGGACAGGACGGCTCGTTCCGGTGAGTCTTTCGCAGGCACAAGGCGATGGCTCTGGCACTGCCTCCATCCTGCCCCAAACGCGCGGCGGGGATTGGAGACTGGAACCGAATCGCCTCCCACCGCATTCTTTGGTGCCCGCCACCGGCAGTCAAGTGGGGGTTACCGCAGGAAGCCGATGAAGAAGCTGAAGACCTGTTCGCGGTCGCCCGAGTTCTTCGAGACGGGGAAGGCGAAGTCCAGGGCGATCGGAGCGGGGCCCATGGCCGGGATCGTGATCCGCAGACCGAACCCAGGGGCCACACGGTATTTGTCGCTCCAGTTGTTGATTCTCGGCTCAACCGTGCCGGTGTCGCAGAAGAGCACGCCGCGGAGCGAATCGTCGGCCGTGATCGGGAACAGGTATTCGGCCGAGTTCAGCAGCGTGAAGTGACCGCCGACGACCACGCCGTCCGTGCGCGGCGACGCGTCGCGGAAGTAGAATCCGCGGATCGTCGAGAAACCGCCTGCGAAGTAGTTCTCGTAGACCGGAGTGTTGTCGCCCGTGATTCCCATCCGGCTGCTCAGGCTCAGCACGTGGCGGCCGGAACCGTCGGGCCGCTGACGGAGCAGGAAGTACTTGCGGAGGTCGATGTCGGCGCGCGGATACTCGTAGGTGCCGATCGTCTGCTCGAACCCGGCCTCGAACAACCAGCCTTCGGTGGGGAGGAAGGCATTGTCGCGCGTGTCATAGGTCAGACTGGCGCGGAAACTGTGCCGTGCGTTGTCGCCCAACACGTCCTGGATCTGCTGCGGAACGGTTCCCGAAAGGCCCACCTCGGGATTCCACACGCGGATGCTTTCGCCGGTGTACGCGATCGTACCGGAGAGATCGGGCCGGAACTGATATCCAAGGGCGACGCGTCCGCCGATGCGGCGTTCCGTCCACTCCACAAACTGCCGGTCGTAGTAGTAGCCGCTTAGGCCGAGGCTGATCCGCGAATCGAACAGGTACGGCTCGGTGAAATTGACCGTGTAGCGTTGCAGTTGGGTGCCCGGCATGGCCTCGATCCGGAACCGCTGGCCTGCCCCGCGGAAAGCGGTGGCCGTGCGGATGTCGTCCCAACTGGTGGGCCAGCGCGTCCAATCGAAGTTCTGTTCGTCGATCACCACCGAGCCCAAGAGCCCCAGATCGGAATTCACGCCCACGCTGAACATGAACCGGCCTGTGGTCGTCTCTTCCACGATGGCGTTCAGCGGCAAGTCCACCGG
>CAZFKF010000825.1:0-3424 GCA_964518805.1 uncultured Planctomycetaceae bacterium
ACTGGGAATCGCACTTGCGCGGCTGGCACGACTATTATCGGGCCCACCCCAATATGCGCCCGCCGCATACCTTGGCCGATCAGCAACGTCTCTTGGCCGACCCGCGGAGCAAGGATCGGCCCGACTCCCGCAACCTCGCCGTGGGGCGGCCCGTAGGCCAACTCAAGGACGGAGCCGGCGGCCCAATCCGCGTGCAGCCGGTATCGGCCAACCAGCGGGCTGCGGTTCAGCAATCGGCGAAACAGTTGACCAGCCTCAGGAACGAGCGATCGCAGATGGAGTCACAAGGGAGGGCCGGCGGCGTGGGACGACTGAGTGGGGCGACCGCTCCGGCCAAGCCAGATCACGTCAACATGTCGCGCCTCCCCAGTTTCCAACCGACCGCGACAAGGATGCCGAATGCATCGGCCCAGGCGCGGTCGACGCAGCAGAGAGCGCCGCGTTCCAGCAACGCGCCAGGCGACCAAGATCGTGCAGAAGGACAAGGGCGCCAGGACTTCCCGTCGCGTTCCGAGTTCCAGTCGCGCTCGGACTTCCAGTCGCGCTCCGACTTTCCGTCGCGCTCCGACTTTCCGTCCCGTCAGGGTGGAGGTCCAGGCGGGCGGTCGATGCGCGGCGGACGATAGTCCGTCCCGTTCAGCACTCGATTTCGTCCACGTCGGGCGCGAACACGCGACAGCCGTTGCGGCGCGCTTCGAGGAGCCATCGTGTTCGCTCGCGCGGATGACCGCTGATCATCGCCAGATCGTGCATCGCGCGCACGTGTCCCTCTTCCGCAGCCATCCGCAGCAGCCGTAACCGCTCCGGGAGGTTCTCGGATTCCCAAGCAAGGTCGTAGGCCGCCCTCAGATGGCCCTGCTCGGCGGCCTTTCGCAACCACAGCCTTTTCTGCGTCGGGTCCACGCATCGCAGCCCATACTCATACATCGAGGGGACGTAGCCCTCGTGCGCCGATTCCCGGAGCCATCGTTTTTTCTCGAACGGGTTGCCGCAGGCCATTGCATATTCGTACATGGCCGGCACATGACCGTCGCGCGCTGCCTTCCGCAACGTCAGCAGCCTGCAACCGAAATCGGAAGCCTCGTCCGCCAGGCACGTGCCTGCATGGGCCGCGACGTCCGCGCTCTCGCTTCCACCCCCTTGTTCGAAGTTCATCCTGGCTCTCCTACAGAGTTTCCTTGAGTCTACTGAATCGTAGCCGCCGGCGATCAGCAGACCATGAGCGCCGAGTGAAGATTGCGCTCAGATGCGGAATTCGCGCCACCGAGCCACCCACGGCGGAATCCACGGAGTTCTAACGCGATGCTAACGAGAATCTAACGAGCGTGCGATAGGGTAGCTCTCTGGCTGGATGCGTGCCGACGTCGCGTAAAAGACAAGGTCTCCGGCCCCTGGGGCCAAAGGTGGCCGGTCTTCGTATGGCAAGCGGTTTCCGAGCCAGGCAAGCGAGGTGGCGCCATGTCGTCCGATGGGTTCTCTCGGGAAGGCCGCGGCTCGCCGTCCCAGCGCACACATCCGACGTCGTCGGCCGACGCAGCGCGGGGTTTGCGCGGAAGAGCACGCCGAGGCATTCCGGCTCTCCTGGACTGGATGGACGCGGCTGAGGCAGTCAATCGAGCGCCGGCGGCACGAATGCTGACCGCGGCGCTCGTTCTCGTGCTGGGGCTCCTGCTGGCCATGCGTGTTGGCTGGCTGCCTTCGTAAGAAGCCGTCTCAAGAACACAAGGCGGCCGTCTCGCAGAAGTCGGCGTCCAGCAGTCGCGCGGCGGCGCGGATCCGTGAGGTGGCGTCGCCGAAACACACGGCGTTGTGGTGCGGGCCGCCGGCCTTGGCATAGGCCGTGAGCAAGTCGCGCACGTCGCCCTGCGCCGGGCGGAGTTTGAAATGCGGCACGGGCATGTCGCTCAGCGGACCGTAGTCCGCGATCTCCATCCGGCTGGACAGCAGGCGCCATCGCTGGTTGGGGCCGCGGCACAGCGCGAAGAGCGTGGCCGGGCCCGGTTCGAGGCTGGTGACCAAGGCCAGTTGCCTGCCCCGCGTGCGTGTAATCGGCTGCGGCCGGGCCACCAGAGGCACGCGGCGATCGCTTCGCGCCATGGCCACGTTCGCCTCGCCCATGTGGCTCATGAACAGAGCATCGCCGGCAAAGTCGATGGTGAACACTTCGCTGAACGTGGCCGGGGCCTGCAAGCGGTTGAGGAGCCAGGTGCCGATCGCTCCCATCATGTCTCCCTCGCCGGCGAAGCCCACCCCGTCGGCCATCAGGTGGCTGGCGGCCACGAACGGCAGCGTCTCGGTCCGCTCGTCTTCGCCGAACGTCAGGAACTGGTAGCTGAAGGCGTCCAATTGCCGCTCGCGCACCACGTCCCGCAATGACAACTCGGCCCGGGCCGCGGCCTCCAGGTCGGCGTCGCTCACGTCGGCGGCCACGTCGTACCGGGCACGATACTCCGCGGCGAGCCGCCGGACGTCTTCCGGCTTCGCGCCGGCCGCGCGATGGATATACTCCTCGACGGAAACGGCCGTCCACTGGCACCCGAGCGTGGCTGCAATGTGCGTCGCATCCACGGCGAAATCGCCCATGCCGGGAAACGGATACCCCAGCAACCCCACGCGCAGACGGCGGAGTCCGGCCACGGCCGCGGCGGCGATGCAGAAATCGCCGATCTTGCGCAACCCGTCCGGGTCTTGCGCAGGCGACGTGATGTACTCGAAATCGACGCCGTGCTGCACGAGCACGCTCGCCAGGTCTTGCGTGCCGTGGACGCCGTGGTTGTCGATCATCTTGCCGACGTCGAAATCGGCCCCCACCGAAAGCAACTCCTGCGTGTTCCAGATCAAAATCGGCAGGCGAGTGCGGCGCAGGGCGGGCAGGGCAAGCTGACTAGGCGAGTAGGTCAGGCAGATCACCATCAGGGCGTCGACGCCGGCCGCCTCGAATCCCCGCACCGCCGCCTCGATCCCCTCGCGTGTAAACACGGCGTGCGCGAACTCGATGTCGGCGATCCCCGCCAGGTTCGGCAGCAGCGCGTCGCGGAGCCATCGCTCGCGCTGGGCTCGCAGCTCGGGCAGGAGTTGTTCGTAGAATTCGAGCGTCAGGGCCAACAGCCCAATCCGCGGCTTGGACGACGTTTGCGGCATGGTGTCGACTCTCCGTGGTTCTCCTGTTCAGCGCTGTGCGTGGGTCTGTGTGCTATGCGCGGTTGTCGTCTCGCGCATAGCGCCGGCAGGAGACCCACGTCGAGCGCGGATTGCGTGAGTCATTCTCTCCGCGCGATGCCCTCTCCGCAAGCCTTGGCCGGCCGCCCACTTGAGACGCCCTTGGCGAGCCGATAGACTACGGCTAGCCGTTTGCCAATCCACCACCTGGAGGACATATTCATGAGCCGGAATCTGACGCGCCGAGGCTTCTTGGGACGGGCGG
>CAZFKF010000826.1:0-3423 GCA_964518805.1 uncultured Planctomycetaceae bacterium
CACAGCACGGGAAAATTGCCCACCTGGTAACCGCCTTCGCCCAGATCCCAAGGCTCGGCGATCAGTTTGACCTGCGAGATCACCGGGTCCTGGTGGATGATGTCGAAGAAGGCCCCCAGCTTGTCGACCTCGTGCAGTTCGCGGGCCAGGGTGCTGGCCAGATCGAAGCGGAACCCGTCGACGTGCATGTGCTCGATCCAGTACCGCAAGCTGTCCATGATCAACTGGAGCACGCGCGGATTGAGCATGCTGAACGTGTTGCCGCAGCCGGTGTAGTCCATGTAGTAGCGCGGATCGGGCGCCAAGCGGTAGTAGCTGGCATTGTCGATGCCTCGGAACGAGAGGGTCGGCCCCATCTGGTTCCCTTCGGCCGTGTGGTTGTAGACGACGTCGAGGATGACCTCGATGTCGGCCGCGTGCAGCACGCGGACCATCGTCTTGAACTCGCGAACACGGTCGGCCGCCGCCGTTGCGCTGGCGTACTGGATCTCCGGAGCGAAGAATCCCAGCGTATTGTAGCCCCAGTAGTTCCTCAGCCCTTTGTCCACGAGGTGCCGGTCGTCGACGTGCTCGTGCACCGGAAGCAGTTCGACCGCCGTGACGCCCAGGCCCTTCAGATACTCGACGGCAGCCTCGGAGGCCAGACCGGCATAGGTGCCGCGCAACTTCTCGGGCACGTCCGGGTGGAGCTTGGTGAATCCCTTCACGTGCACTTCGTAGATCAGCGTCTTGTTCCAGGGAGTCCGCGGCGGCCGGTCGTCGCCCCACGTGAACGCCTGGTCGATCACCGCGGCCAGCGGAGCGAAGCGGGCGCTGTCGCGATCGTCGAAGGAAAGGTCCGCCGCCGGATCGCCCACCTTGTATCCCCAGAGTTCGTCGGCCCATTGGACTTCGCGGGCGATCGCCTTGGCGTACGGGTCCAGAAGGACCTTGTGCGGATTGAAGCGGTGCCCCTTGGCCGGGTCGTAGGGACCGTGGACCCGATATCCGTAGAGTTGGCCGGGGAGGACGTCGGGCAGGTATCCGTGCCAAACCATGTCCGTGTGTTCCGGCAGCGCGACGCAAGACGATTCCTTTTCCGCCTCGGCAGCGTCGAACAGGCAAAGCTCGACTTTGGTCGAGTTCTCGGAGTAGATCGCGAAATTCGTGCCGCTTCCATCCCAACTGGCGCCCAGCGGATACGGACGACCCGGCCATATGCGCATGACTGCTGTTCCTTCCTGCACGTCTTCCTGAGAGGGGGGCTCTATGGTTCCACAGCATGATTGTTTGGGGGGCGGCCGGAGTTGTCAACACCTCCCCGCTGCCATGTTGCATTGCCTTATGGAGGATCAATACAATGGGGCCAGAATCGGCCCCGGTCGAATTGATTGCCCGCCGACACCGCTTCCCACCGACTCCGAGGAGAGCTGCAATGCACAAAACGAAGATTGCGATCATCGCGCTGGCTTTAGTCTTGCTTTTCGTGGGTCCCTCGCAGGGCGCGGATAAGGCGAAGCTCGACGACGCCTTCGCCAAGTTGGCTGCTTATGACTTCGGCCGCGATTCAACCGCAACCACGACCATCGCCAACCTGGTGGCTGCCAGCTACGGCAAGCCCGACGATCGGCGGGATCTGGCCTGCCGGTTGGCCGAGGTGCTCAAGTCGGGTGCTCCGCGGGGTGCCAAAGACTGTGCATGCCGTCAACTCTCGATCATCGGCACCGAAGCCGAAGTGCCGGCACTGGCGGGCCTCCTGGCCGACGAGAATCTCTCGCACATGGCCCGATATGCTTTGGAGAGAATCCCCGGCGCCGCCGCGCCCGAAGCCATGCATCAGGCCCTCGGCAAGGTCAAGGGAAAGCTGCTGGTGGGGATGATCAACTCGTTGGGCAATCGGCGTTTGGCCGCTGCGGTGGGAGACCTGACCAGGCTTCTCGCCGATTCGGATCCGGCGGTGGCCCAGGCCGCGGCCGTGGCCCTGGGCAAGATCGGGCCGGCCGGCTGCCCCGCCCTGGAGCAAGCCCTGGACAAGGCGCCGGCCCCGGTGCGCCCGGCGGTTGCCCAAGCGCTGTTGCTCTGTGCCGAGGCGTTCGTGGCCCAGGGCAAGTGTCCCGAGGCGGTCGCCCTCTACGATCGTCTTGCCAAGACGGATGTGAAGGCGGTGCGAATTGCGGCCGCGCGGGGAGCGGTCCTCGCCCGGCAGGCGGCCGGAATCCCGATCTTGCTCGAACAAATCAAGGGGAGCGATCCCGACTTGTTCCGCGCGGCCCTCGTGTTGGTCCGCGAGATGCCGGCGGCTGAAGTGGCGACGGCCCTGGCGGGCGAGGTGGCCAACCTGCCGGCCGCGAAGCAGGTGCTCATCGTTGAAGCCCTGGCCGACCGCGGGGATCGCGTGGCGACCCCTGCGGTGCTCGCGTTGACTGCCAAGGGTGACGCCAACGTTCGCGTGGCCGCCATCCGCGCCCTGACGAGACTAGGCAATGCCTCGGCCGTGCCCAGCCTTGTGGCGCTGGCCATCGGCGGCGAGGCGGGTGTGGCGCAGGCTGCGGTCGGCAGTCTGGCGACTCTGGCGGGCAAAGACGTGGACGCGGCGATTCAGGCGGTGCTCGACACGCCGGATGCAAAGGCCCGGCGTGTGGCGATCGACATTCTCGGTCTGCGCCGCGTGACGGCCGCCACCCCGGCGCTGCTTAAAGCCGCGGCCGATGCCGACCCCTCGATCCGCGCGGCGGCCGCCAAGTCCCTTGGCGAAACGGCCGGAATCGGCGACCTTCCGGGCCTGATTCAGTTGATCGTCCATCCCAAGTCCGACAAGGACTTGGCCGCCATGGAAGCTGCCGTGGCCGTGGCCGCGGTGCGTATGCCCGACCGCGATGCCTGTGCTCAAGTCGTGGCCCGGGCGATTGCCGCGGCTCCGCCCCCGGCCCAAGCGGCCCTGTTGCGGACCATGGGGCGCGTGGGCGGGGCAAAGGCGTTGGAGGCCGTGCGATCCGCCGTCAAGGACGCGACGCCGAGCGTCCAGGAAACGGCCGTCCGCGTCCTGGCCGAGTGGTCCGATGTGGCGGCCATCGGCGATCTGGCGGCGCTCGCCAAATCGTCGCAGGCCAAGACGCACAAGATCCTCGCCCTGCGCGGTTACATTCGCCTCATCGGCCTGAGCGCGCAGGCCCCGGCCCAGAAACTGGCCCTCTGCAAAGATGCGATGAGCCTGGCCGACCGTGACGACGAGAAGAGACTCGTGCTCGGCGCCCTGGGGGGCGTTCCCAGCGCAGATGCGCTGGCCATCGTGGTTCCGTTCCTTGCCAACCCGGCCACCAAGGACGAAGCCGCCGCCGCCGCCGTGGCCATCGGCGAGAAGATCGCCGCCGCCAATACTCCCCAAGTGGCCGAGGCCATGAAGAAGGTCCTCGACGCCACGGCCAACGCCGACCTCCAGAAGCG
>CAZFKF010000827.1:0-3421 GCA_964518805.1 uncultured Planctomycetaceae bacterium
CATTGCGCAAATTCCGTGCCGAACAGGATTGGGACAAGCCAGCAGTGGCACCCGCTGCGCGAGGCGGAGGGCGCCCCGTCAGGCCCAGCGACACGCGGGGATCCATCGCAGGGGACTACGCGTGACATCCGCTGCTGCGGCAGCCGGCATGCAGCGTCAGCCGACTGCGCGCAAACCGGCGAGACTGTCTCCTCTCAATTCACTTCGTGGTGAGTTCGATCTTCCCAAGGTCGGTGGGCTTGCCTTTCTCGACCTTGAATCGGATAGTCGACTTCTGCGGGTCTTTGTAGCGGCCCTTCAACTTATCAGGGCCGCCGTATCCTCCGTGCAACAAATCGGGCTTGCCCCAAATGAACGTCAGGGTGTATTCACCCTCCGGCACGCCATCGCCCTGACCGTATGTCGAAATCTCGAACTTGCCGTCATCTTTGGTGAACGTCTGGGAGACCGTCGGCATTTTTGCGTCCATGCCGGCCACATTGTTGCACGTGATGGCGAGGCCGCCTGCCGGTTGGCCGTCGACCGAGACCTCTCCCTTGACGGGGAACGTCTCTTTTCGCGGGGGGCCCTTCGGGGCGCATGACGAGAAGAAGACACAGCAACCGAGAGCTCCGAGAAGCAGTCTCGCGGATGTAGACATTCCATACCTCCCTGGCAGTGCAAAGAAGAAGTCAACCGGAAGCACCACGTACAGCACGCGCCCCGGCGCGGAATCCAGCGTCGGCCGGGGCGATCTCTCTCAACGGCGGCGTCACCAGGAGAACGTCTCGCCTTTCCCCTTGGTAATCGCCGAGGCAATCACGAACGCGTCGGTCGTTTCGGAAACGAAACGCACCGAGGCGTCGGCCAGAAGCGTGTGAACCCCGCCGGGATGGAACGAGAAGAACCCGTCGGGTTTCAGGCTCGAACAATTGATGGCGCACGGCCCACCGTTGTCGGGAAGCGTCGGACCGGTGGTGAGCGATCCGATGATCCACATGTCGGGGCCCAATAGGTCCCCCCACCCGCCACCGTTCGCTTTCGCTAGGTCATTCAGGGGAGCAGGGCTGCTGGGCGTCGCGAAGATGACTCCTCCCTTGCCGTAGACGTTGGGGAATCCCACCCGTTCAGCCAACAGAATGGTGTTCGAGGTCCCGTCGCGGATCTCCGCAATGCGGGTGGGGTCCTTGGGACTGTTTCCCACCAGAGTCGCGCCGTTGCCGCACCATTCGGCCATGGCGCCGTCCCTGCTCCCTCCGGCGCCGCCGGGATAACTCGCGTAGGCGATATTGGCGAAGGTACTCCGGACTCCCGCGACACAGATGTAGTCGCAGGGTGCCGCCCTCCAATTCAGAGCCGCGCCCAGCGGCGAAGCACTCGCTGGCAACGCAGCGTCGGTGACCCGGCCTTCGACGCTGCCGGGAGTCGACGGGCAGACGAATGCCGCCAAGGGTGTACTGATCACCGCAATGTTCGAGGCAACGATGGCCGCCGGGTGTCCAAAGGCAACGGCCTCATTGACTGCCGGAACGCGCGAATCATACCTGGCATAGAGCGGCTGCTGCTCGATGAACGGCAGGATGCGCGTGCCCCAAACCTGGGCATTGATTCCGGCCGGGGGCGCGCCCGTGCCAAGCGAGATCATCGAGCCGAACGGGAAAGTCCCGTACGTGCTCTCGTAGTTGTGCATCCCGAGGCCGATCTGCTTGAGATTGTTCGAGCACTGCGACCTTCGGGCGGCCTCGCGCGCGGCTTGCACCGCGGGCAAGAGAAGGGCAATCAGAATGCCGATAATGGCAATCACAACCAGGAGTTCCACCAGCGTAAAACCGCTTCGGGTAACTCGCATGCGCTTCGAGCTACGCATTTGAACACTCCTCGCTTCATAACTGGGATGGTAACGCAAGAGACCTAGTAACGCGCTGGCCAAACGCTGATCGCGAGATCCAAATCCCTAGATGTCCGACTAGACTCGTTCGTCGCCTCCTTTCCCTATGGGGTATGCCCGATCCCCGACATATAGTGAACCCAATTCTTCTTTTAAAATCAAGTGTATGTCACGTGGATATTCAGAGCAGCGAAACCGCCGTGAGGGATACAATACTTGTGACGCGGTGTGTTTACCCCCCTGTAGTGCATTTCCGGCCGCTGCTCCTGTCGTATGGTACTTACATGGGGGTTTGCGTGCATCTTCGGGGTGGTTCGCGATTCCGTTCGTGCTGGCGGTTTCAAGCGCGCGTACCGTGATTAGTGGCTTCGCGCAAGTCGAGGCATTACGTGCGTGATCGAACTGGTGAGCGTCGAGATGTTCAGTTCGCGGCCACGGACGCAATCCGACGCCGGGAGTGATCGGGGGACCAATACCGTGCCGGACGCTGTTCCACTGCTGTATTTCGTTGGAGGCACGCTCGTTCTCGAAGGCGTGGGGCGCGAGGACAGGAATCGAATGTTCGCTGCCACGCCTTGGATCTGGGACGCGCGCGCTGGCGCGTGGCGTTGTGACGCACGTGAGTACGCTGAAGTGCGGCGGCGTGTGGATGAATTGCGATGCCGCCTGGATGACCAAGTGCCTCAGTGGCGCCCGGTTCATTGGCCGTGCGTGCGGCTCCCTTCGCTCCGGCCCGAACAAGAGGCGGCCGTGGCCGCATGGCGTCAGGCCGCGCGCGGCGTGATTGTCATGCCCACGGGTACGGGAAAGACGGAAGTGGCTCTCAGGATCATGGCCGACACGCCGGGCGCCACGCTCGTGGTCGCGCCGGTCCGCGACCTGATGTACCAATGGCACCGCCGGATTCTTCAATCGCTGGGACTCGACGCCGGGATCGTCGGCGACAACATCTTTCGCGTGCGTCCCGTATCCGTGACCACCTACGACAGCGCTTACATCCACATGGAGCGGTTCGGCAACCAGTTCGCGTTGGTTGTATTCGATGAGTGCCACCATCTGCCGGGCCAGGCGCGTCGTGACGCCGCGCGAATGTGTGCCGCCCCCATGCGCCTCGGGCTCACGGCCACGCCCGAGCGGTCGGACAGCCGCCACGCGGACCTGGATTGGCTGATCGGGCCGATCGTGTACGAAATGCCTCTGGCGGCCGCACGCGGCCGGACGCTGGCCGATTACGAGGTGACGCGCATTCCCATCCATCTGTCGGCCGAGGAGCAGTCGCGATACGACCGGCTCTCGCAGGAAGTGCGCCAATACATCGTCCAGCGCTGCAAGGACGAACCGGGCTATTCGTGGAAGGACCTGTGCAACGACAGCGGCAAGACACCCGAGGCCCGCCGGGCACTGAAGGCGTACTTCGCCAAGAAATCGATCGAAGACCGCGCCGAAGAGAAACTTCGCGTCTTGGAGGATCTGTTTCGCCTGCACGTCGGTGAGCCGTGCCTGGTCTTTGCCGGTTCGAATGCCATGGCCCGCGATGTGTCTCGACGATTCCTC
>CAZFKF010000828.1:0-3412 GCA_964518805.1 uncultured Planctomycetaceae bacterium
TATCCCGAGCCGGCGTGCCCTTCGCGCTGCGACCACAATTGATGGCGGGCCACCGAAAGGCCGCGGACCTTCCAACTGGCCAGCGTTCCATAGTTGACCATCAGCGCCATCACCATCAACAAAATCGGCAGCGCCATCACCATTTCCAGCGTCGACAGGCCGCGTCGTGGTACCCGCTTCATGGCGAATCTCTTGAAGGCCGCTTTCTAGTGCATGCTGATTGCGCCGAGTTGGTCCATCTGAAGACCGGCGAGATCTGGAAGTTGGTATTGCTGCGGATCGATTCCCGGGACTGCCGGCGGTTGCTGGAGGATGGTTGGGATGGAAGCGTGGGTGGCCAGCACCAGTTGGCAAGTCCAGTGCTGATTCAACAAGTTCCACGCCTCGCTGACCCCGGGCTGACGCCCCACGACCCATCCGTCGCTCGGCGGCGTCGAACCAGGCGGCGACGGCGGCGTGGTGTCGCCGTCCCCGGGCGGAGGCAAGGGGGGAAAGTTGCCCGGCATGCCGCCGAACTCGTCGTTCCCGGGAACCAGGTGGACCCACACCAGCCTCCGATGCGGAACGAACACGCGGACCTGGGCGAAGGCCACGGACGAGGCCGGCATGGGATTGTAGAAGATCCTCGGTGCGAAGTTCGCCAGCTTGTTCCAGTAGGCTGCTCCGATGAACGTGAAGTCCTCGTCAAGATGCTGATTGATGAGGCCGTCGGGCACTTCGCTGCGTCGCGTGCGGATCAGATAGGGGAGGTTCGAGTCGGGATACTCGTCCAACAGCTTGTGCAACTGTCCGCACGTGAAACCGCGCCACAGGGTGGCAAAGTTGCACATCCTCGCCCTGCGATCGAAGAAACGGAGGACCTCACTGTTCCATCGGCTCATGTAGTTGTTTGCGACGCTGTCGCGCTGCTGGTGGGCCTCGGCCAGCCGGTCGGAGTGGCTGGGGTCCGTGGGATCGATCGCGGGGAGTGTGCCGAGAATCGATTCGCCGGCCCCGCCGACGGGCACCACGCTGGTTCGCCAGAGCGCCGCGCAGAGGTCGCCCCGGCCGCGATTAGGACGCCCGTTGGCCAGGGCTGCCCGCAGCGCCGCCTCCTGGGCCATGTCGGGGTACGCCTTGACGACCGCGTCCTGGAATTCCGGAATCAATCGCTGTGCAAGGATCTCCTCGAACGTGGGCAGGATCAGTTCGCTGGTGGCCTTGGCCCAAGCGCTGAACGCGTCGGACAGGTCTCGTTCGAGCGGCACTTGCTGAATGATTGCCTGCCCCAGCTTCTTGAATTTCGGGAAAGGGGATTTCTGGAAGATCTCACCGGCCTTCTTCCATGCGCTCAAAATATCCGGGATGTACTTGTCCGAGTGCTGGTCGCGTCCTTCGCGCATGAGGGCCGTGAGGGCAAAGACCTCGCACAGCAGGTGGTTGCTGAAGGCCACGACGTTCATCCCCCGCGCAACCATCACGCCGCCGGAATAGGCTGCGGCATCGGCTGCGTTCTGCAGGCGGATCTTCCCGTCGATTTGGCGGCCGACGTTCATCACCATGCCCAGAACGGCGGCCAGCATCAGCATGGCGAAAACCGAGAGGATGCTGATGACGCCTTGCTGGTCGCGATGGAGCCGCAACGGAAAGGCCCACCAACCACGGCCTCGCAGCATTCTTCCCAAGCCGGACCGAGGCGAACCCTTGGGGCCGCCGCTGGGGCGGAAGCCGCAGCTTGTCGTCGCGCGGCGGCTAGTAAACTGGCTGTTCATAGGGCAGCACCGACTTCTGACCCTCGATGCCCAGCGTGCACGAGGCGGTCAGCTTGTAGACGTAGAGGTTCTCGGGGGCGTTTGCCTCCTCGCTGTCTTGTTCGATCTGCTGCTGGACCCGATCGGCGGCGGTTTTGACGAATCCCACTTTGTTGGCCAGGAATCGGCCCGGGCCCGGAAGCAGGGCGAGATAGTGCGTCACCGACACCGTGATCGGGTCCTGCCAGCCGAGTTCCTGGCTTGGCCAGAACTCTTCGGTGCCCGGGCCGGTGTTTCCGCCGTCGTAGGCGATTCCGTAAGCGCCCCCCATGAGCGACAGCAGCGGCGGTTCCGAGTTGTCGTGGTAGAAGCGGACCTGGACGTCGGTATATCGCACGACATAGGCGAGCTTGTTCTTCAGCCGGTTCTCTGCCGGCGCGTTGCCTGCGGCCAGGGTCTTGTAGGTCGTGCTCAGGACCTGCGCAATCGTGGCTGCCTCTTGGCCCGGCGGCATGGCCATTCCGAGATTGCGGGAGGGGCAGATCGGCAGGCACGCGAGGTAGGCCGCGCGTGCGATCCTCTCGTACTTCAAGCCGCCTTGACCGAGAATATAGGTCAGACCGCCGGAATCGGGACTGAGGTAGTTGGGGGAAATCTGGCCCGGGGCGTCGCCCGGCCCGTAGCATCCTGGTCCCGTCACGCTGTTCTCCGCGATCGTCCAGTTGGTCCGCGACCCGATTCCGGCGGGAATCCAGACAATAGCTGCCCGCGCGGCGGCGAAAGCGGCGTAGTGAACGACCATCGTGCCGATCATCAACTGGCTGACTTGCACGATGAAGAGGACGATCACGACGAAGAATGGGAGCGTGAGCACGAAACTCAGGCTTTGGGCGCTTCCCACCTCATTGCGATGCAGGGAAAGAAGGCGGCCGAGATCGAGCCGGCCCTCGTTGAGCCGGACGATCAGCCACAGGCCGGCGCACGAGACCAACAACAGCGCCAGCCACGGCAGGCAGTCGCAAATGACCGCGCGTCCCATGGCAATGCCTCTTCCGTCGTTTCCGCCCCTACAATAAGCCGAATTGAACGATCACGCAAGCGCCCAGCGCGCTGGGGGCCAGGAACAGCGGCGGCTGCAAGGCGGCCCGCTCCTCGGGCGTGAGGGCCTGAAACCGTCCCAGGCGAAGCGCCCACAGCAGATGTCGCCCTGCCGACCCGATCAGTCTCAGCACGCCGACCTTCCACACCAGTACGATCAGGGCAAGCGAACCTCCGAGCACGAACGTCCACAGCATGGCGGTGACCCCCTGCTCGGTTCCCAGGAACGCGCCGATCATGGCCATGAGTTTGACGTCGCCGCCCCCTACCCGCAGCAGCACGTAGCAGGCCACGAGCACGAACCCGCAAACCAGAAACCCGGCAAGACTCTCGCCCAGTCCAATCCACCCCAGGCGGACGAGCGTTGCCCGCTCCACCGCGCCGAAACGCACCAGCCCAGTTCCCAAGGCGTTAAGTCCAACGGCCGCCAGCATTCCCGGATACGTGGTCCAGTTGTAGATCCGGTGACGCCGGACATCGGTTGCCGTGGCCACGGCCAGCAGCCCCAGCACCAGCACCTTGGCAACCATGGCACGAAGCTACTCGGACTTCGCGGAGTCGGCGCCCGATTGCAGGTCGTCGAC
>CAZFKF010000829.1:0-3408 GCA_964518805.1 uncultured Planctomycetaceae bacterium
ATCGGCGAGCAGGCTGGCGCCGCCGGACAGGATTCACGTTGGTCGAACTCCTGGTGGTGATCGCCATTATCGGGATCCTGATTTCTCTGTTGTTGCCGGCCGTCCAGATGGCTCGCGAGGCCGCACGCCGATCCAAATGCCTGAACAATCTCAAGCAGTTGGGGCTGGCGTTTCACAACTACTTGGGCCCGTACGGTTCGTTTCCGCCCGGGGCGCTTTCCACGTCGGCAGGCGAGTTCGGCCATTCGTGGCTGGTGCGGATCCTTCCGTACATTGAAGAGGAGAGCATCTACAACGAGTTCGATCAGGTCAGTGCGGTCACCGGCCGACTCGTGCCCGACTCCCAACCTTACAACGAGCGCAACCGCCAAGTGCTGCGCGACCAGTTGTTCTCATGGATGTTCTGCCCCTCCAGCTCCCTCGACAAACTGGTGCTCACGAACTTCGGCGCGCAAAGCCCCAACGTCATGAGTTCCACGTATACGGGCATCGCCGGGGCTCGAGATCATTCGACAACCCGCGATAAGAACCAAACCGGCGCCCCAGGCTTCGTTTCGTGGGGAGGAGTCTTGCTGGCCGAACCGCCGAACACGAGTTCAACCGGCACAACAACTCCTGGAACCGGGGCCACGGTTTCCATAGCCGGCGGCCTGGCAGTCACGCCTGCCATGATCCGCGACGGTACGTCGCGCACGATGATGGTGGGCGAGCAGTCGAGCTGGTGCACCGACGATTATGGGGCCAAGGTCGACTGCCGCAGCGATTGCGGCTATGGTTTCGCGATGGGCGTGAGCCGCAATGACACGTGGGAGAGACAATTCAACCTGACGTGCGTCATTCACCCGGTGGGCGAGTCCTCGTACTTAGCCTATGGCGTGGCGGGGGATTGCGGTCCCAATCGTGCGCTCCAATCCGCCCACCCGGGCGGAGCGCAGATCCTGATGGCCGATGCCTCGGCCCATTTTCTCAGCGCAAATACCGATCTTCAGGTCCTGTACAATCTGGCCAATCGCGACGACGGCAAGAGGACGAGCATCGATGAGTAGGCCATGGCTTTGGTCGGCTGCTGCGCTCGGACTCGCGGTCTTTGCGCTGCCCGGTTGTGGGCCGAAGGGCGAATACGCCGCGGTCCACGGCCAAGTGACGTGCAACGGGCGGATGGTCACGGAAGGTCAAGTCGTGTTCTTCGAGCCCGAGCAGAATGTCTACCAGGCGGCACGCATCCGGCCCGACGGCACGTACTCGGCCAAGATGAGCGACGGCCCGGGACTTCTGCTGGGCACGTACCAGGTGGCCGTCATGCCTCCGGTGATCGAAGGCCCCAACTCGAAATCGCCCGGTCCGAGAGCACCCGGCAAGCATCAGGAAATCCCGATACGGTACCGGAATCCGAAGTCGAGTGGCTTAAAACTCGAAGTCCTCCGGGGCGACAATGCGTTTCCGATCGACATGAAGCCCTGAGGCAAGAAAACCGAAGAGCCCCGCCTGATTCGCCTTGCGGGGCCCTTGGGAATTCGTTGGTCGGGGTTTTGCGATGATGACGACGCTGAGAGGAGCAGATCGTTTGCTCCTCAGGCAATTGTGCCGGGTGGATCTTGCACGGGTGCCCTCCTGATCTCGGTCCTTCAGGAAGTTGTGGCCGATTCCAACCATCAACACCATGGCCGACGGTCGAGCAACCAGTCGGTATGCTTGGAATCGTCCTGCCGCCGTCGAACCATGAAGGGCCGGCGAAAGTTCGCGCTTATTTGGCTCCCGTAAACACTGCCGGTCCAGAGACCGCCTCAATCTCGCCCGATACTTCTCCAAGTCCCGCATACCGGACGCTCGCCCCAGTACTCAGAGCCGGGCGCGGAGTCTGATTCGGCGGTTTGATGTGGCGGAAGGAAATGCCGCAGCCGGCAAACGCATTCGATCGCCCTTCGTGGCGCCCCCCTACTGAGGTTGTGGATGGGGGCGTATAGGCAATCCGGGGTGTCCGTTGAACTTACCGGCCTTGCGGATAAGATAGAGAGTCTCACGGGCGTTAGCGTGTCGCTTCGGCGTCCTGGCTTCCCGCATCGAAGGGGAGTGGACTGTGTCGAATAAGGCGATCCTGATCGTGGATGGCAAGCAGATCGAATTGCCGGTGCACGAGGGCACCGAAGGGGAGCGGGCCATCGACATCTCTCGACTCCGCGATCAAACCGGCATGATTACCTACGACCCTTCTCTGGGCAACACCGGAGTCTGTCGCAGCGAGGTCACCTTCATCGACGGCGAGAAGGGGATTCTCCGCTATCGAGGCATCCCGATCGAGGAATTCACCTCCAGGCCGAATTTCGTGGAGGTCGCCTGGCTGCTGATTTTCGGACGGCTCCCGACAAGCGACGAATTGGTGGCTTTCAGCGAAAAGCTGACGGAGAACGAACTCTTGCACGAGGGGTTCAAGCATCAGTTCCAGCACATTCCGGTCGATGCGCCCCCCATGGCGATCCTCTCGGCTGCGTTGAACAGTCTTGCCTACTTCCACCGGCAGTTCCTGGCGGTGGAAGACACGGAATCGTTGGTCGAAGCGGCGGCGAGGCTGATTAGCAAGGTCCGCACGATCGCGGCCTTCTCGTATCGGCGTTCGCAAGGCCTCCCGTTCATCTATCCCGACCCGAAGCTCCGCTACTGCGCCAACTTCCTGCACATGATGTTCTCCCTGCCCTATCTTCAATACAACGTGACGCCGGCGATTGAAGATGCCTTGAATCTGATCTTCATCCTGCACGCCGACCACGAGCAGAACTGTAGCTCATCGACGGTGCGCGTGGTGGGGTCGGCTCGGGCTAACCTGTTTGCCTCGTGCGCCGCCGGCGTGTGCGCGCTGTGGGGGCCGCTGCACGGCGGAGCCAACGTGGAAGTCATGCAGATGTTGGATCAGATCCATCGGGGTGGCCTCTCGCCTGAGCAGTGCCTCAACGCGGCCAAGGATAAGACCAATCCCTTCCGGCTCTACGGCTTTGGCCATCGGATCTACAAGAACTACGACCCCCGTGCCAAGATTCTCAAGGATGCTTGCGAGCGAGTCTTCGCCCAGGTCAAGCGGCATGATCCGCTGCTGGACATCGCGAGGAAGCTCGAAGAGGTGGCTTTGGCCGATCCGTACTTCGTCGACCGCCGGCTTTACCCGAACGTGGATTTCTACAGCGGGATTCTGCTCCGCGCGATGGGAATCCCCACGGATATGTTCACCGTCTGCTTCGCCATCGGCCGGTTGCCCGGTTGGATCGCCCAATGGAAGGAACAACACGAAGACCCCACCAGCCGCATCGTGCGGCCGCGTCAGCTCTACGTGGGTCCGAACCAGTGCAGCTACACGCCCATCGACCAGCGGTAGAATCGCGGCAGGAGATCCAGGGGCTCCGCAAATCGGAACCGGCG